>JBDTAT010000539.1:0-8196 GCA_039924505.1 Bryobacteraceae bacterium | reverse complement strand
ATTCGGCGGAAAATGCCGACGTCTGGACGGTAAACTCCTGCACCGTCTCCGGAGTGAAGCTGACAATGGTCCGGCCCAGACTGACCCCTGTGTTGTTGGTGCCATCAGCCATAATCAGTGTGCTCATCGGACGTCCGCCGCCCAGGGTCAGGTTGCATCCGGGGCATGGGGTGGAACTGGATATAGACGGGTCCTCGCTGCCGGCGTCGCCGCCGACGTTGGGCAGCGTTAACGCCAAATCCAGCACACTGCGGTTGAGCAGCGGAACGTCGTCGATTTGCCGCTCCGTGATGGTGTTGCTCAAGGTCCCCGATTCGGTGTTGACCATGGCCGCGTCGGCCTGAACCGATACTTCGGTGTTGACCGACCCAAGTTGGAGCGTGACGTTCACCGCGGTGGCCGACGCCGTATCCACCTTCACGTTCTCGACGGCTGCTTTCTTAAAACCGGCCGCCTCCACTTGCACGCGATAGGTAACCGGCTCCAGATTAACCGCCGAATAAGCGCCATTCGACGACGTTGTCAGCGTGCGCGTCTCATTGGTTCCCAGATTGGTGATGGTAACAGTGGCGTTGGAAATGACTGCCTGGGAGGTGTCGGTGACGGTGCCGGCGATGCTCCCGCGGTTGGTTTGCGAGTACAGCGCAACTGCACAGATCAAGAGCGAAGCGACGGAACGAAACATAGCTGCCCCCCAAAATAGCGCGATACCGAAGTTTTGACGGTTTTCCGTATTATGCCAGAAGTTGCGGCGTTACAAAGAAAGTTCGATACGTACAATAGTGGTGGCCGTCGCTCAAAGCGACCGCGCAGGCGGGATGCGAAGAGTACAAATCGGGACGCGCGCCGCGATGGAGGCGGGAGGTCTCAATGGGGACGGATGGGCGGCGATGACTGGAGATCGCGATTAGCTGGGTGGAGTTGCGTCCACCGGCGGGAGAAGATCGTCTCCCAACTCCGTCTGAAACCGGCGTAGGCGGCTGAGGAGTTGGCGTTCGAGCGCGGCGTGCTCCGGTTTGCCGGCCAGGTTCACGATCTCCCACGGGTCGTGGTTCACATCGAAAAGCTGGGTCATCCGGGCTTGCGGATACACGATCAGCTTGTGTTCTTTGGTCCGGACCGCGCGCTGGAAGTTCCGGTAGTAGGAAAAAATGGCATCGTGTTGTTCGGCGCCGCGCCCGTCGAGCAGGCCGGCGAGACTGGGAAACCCCACCGTTTTCGGGATTGGAAGTCCGGCCAGTTCGCAGGTGGTGGCGAACAGGCTGTGCTGGTAGACGAGTGAATCGACGATTTTTCCCTTCGGAATTCCGGGACCCGAGATGAGCAGCGGCATTCGGATGCTGTGGTCGTACATGTTCTGCTTGCCCATCAGGCCGTGCTGCCCGACGGCTAATCCGTGGTCGGCCGTGAAGACGATGTAGGTGTTGCCAGCCTGTCCGGATTTTTCGAGCGCGTCCAGAATGCGTCCGATCTGCGCATCCATGTATGTTGTGTGAGCGTAATATTCGGAGCGATGGAGTTGAACCGCCGCGCGGGTGCGGGGAAACGGCGCCAGTAGTTCGTCGCGGATGCGATGGTCGCCCTGATCGAAGGGATGCTCCGGCAGATAATTCGGCGGGACCTCGATGCGATGTTGCGGATAGCGGTCGACGAATTCCTTCGGCGCCTGACGCGGGTCGTGCGGGGAGTTAAAGCCGACGTAGGCGAAGAAAGGGTTGTGCGGGCGTGCCGGCCGGAGCAGATACTCGCAGGCCCCGTCGGCCCAGATACGGGCGGAGTGCTTGATCCCGTCTTCTAACGAACCCGCGCAAAACGGAGTGCGGCGCGAAGAAGTGCCTGCCTCGGACGGTGGTGCGCGCCGCACCCTTTGCGCTTGTGCCGCGCACTGCCACTGGCTGGTGTGCAGCCATTGGCCCTTCAGCGAAGTATCCCAGGGCGTCCACGTATTTCCCGGAGCGGGGCGGCCGTAGGCGGATGGCCCGGACTCGAACATGCCGGGTGAGACCGGTCCTGTTTCCTTAAAGCTGCGTTCGAGACAAGCGTGATCGAGATGCCACTTGCCGATGAGGAACGTGTCGTAACCGGCCTCGCCGAATGTCTGGCCCCATAGCGGCGTGCGGTCCACTTCCTTGCGCGCGCGAAAGGCGGTGAGCCCGGAATTCAACATCGTGCGGCTGGCCACACAAACGGCCGGCAGCCACGAGCCCTGATGGAATGCGTGAGTGAAGGAACAGCCGCGGCGGACCAAACGATCGAGATTGGGCGTCTGAACTTCGGGATTGTTAAGCGTGTGAATGCCGCGAAAGGTGAGATCGTCGGCGATCATAAACAGAATGTTGGCGCGCGGCCGAACTCCGCGCTGGCCGGCGGTGAGCCGGGAAGACGATAACTCCGCGGTCAGCGCGCCGGTGGCGGCGGATGTCAGAAACTCGCGACGACGCATTCTTGAGGGCCTAACACAGAATATCGCACGGGCGCGTGCGGCGGGCGGCGTTACAGGCGCGTGGCGGTGAGGATCCGAGAAGGGTAGAACGTCTGCCGAACGGTGCGGTCGCTGGTGATTGTGAAGCCGGCGGACTGGACCAGGGCCGGAATGGAGCGCTCGACTTGCCGGCCCCAAAAGGCGGGAGCGACGCGCGTGCAAACGCGATATACGCGGTTGAACACCGGGACGTTTTGTCCAATTAAGATCAGCGTCAGAACGCCAGAGGGCCGCACGACGCGCGCGAATTCGCGCACGGTGAGATGAATATCCTGAACCGAAAGAAGCTCGAGCAAATAACAGCAGACGAGCGCGTCGAAGGAGGCGTCGCGGAACGGCATCGTGCGGACATCGACGGCTTTGCAGAGCGTGGACGCGGCGGGAAACTCGCGGCGGATACGGCGCTGCGTGCGCGAAGCCATGCGGGGTGAGAGATCGAGGCCGAAGGTGGCGCCGGTCTGGTTAGCCGCGACCAGGCGCCGGAACATTTCCCCGGAACCGGTGGCGACCTCCAGCACCGTCATGCCATCGAGGATGCCGGAGGTGGAAAGCGCCAGCTTATGGGCGCGCGCGTGAAACAACAGGCTGCTGACGGGATAGACTTCGGCGAGCCGGTCGTATACGCGGCGGGTGCGCTCGGCGATGGTGGCGGGCAGCGAGTCGGTCTGGGGCAGACGGAGGGGATAGTTGAGGTCGCTCATTATCGGCGGAGATATGGCAACATTCATGATACCGCGGCGAGAGGGGGCTGGACTTCCGGGATCTCGATTCCGGTGCGGGTGCCTTCGCCGGGGCGGCTGTCGATCCACATCCGGTAGTCGTCGCCAAACAGAACCTTCAGCCGCTCATTCACGTTGCCGACACCGATGCCCTGCTCAAACAACGTGGCGAGCTTGGCTTCGGGGATGCCCACGCCATCGTCCTCCACCACGACATGCAGGCGGCCGCTCTCTAGAAACGCGCGGAGACGAATGACGCCGCCGTCGATCTTGCTGGCGAGGCCGTGCCGGATGCTGTTTTCGATCAGCGGTTGAAGCAACATGCTGGGAACCGGGCGGTCGAGGGTAGCGGGATCGATCTCCTTGACGAAGCGCAGTTTGTCGCCGAAGCGGACCATCTCGATGGCCAGGTAATCGTCGATGAAGGACAGCTCCTCGCGCAGCGGAGTGAAATTGTCGTGCTTGCGCAGCAGCCGGCGGAGGATGTTCGAGAGTTTGTAAACCACGCCGCGCGCCTGATCCGGGTTGACGCGAATCAGAGAGGCGACAGTGTTGAGCGTGTTGAAGAGAAAATGCGGGTTGATCTGGCTGCTGAGCGCAGCCAGGCGGGCCTGATTCAGGGAGAATGCTTGAGCCTCCAGCATTTTCTCGTTGCGCATGTTGTTCCAGATTTTGAGCGGCAGCGCGGTGGCGAACAACGTAGAGAAATAAATCGCGGCGACGGCGGCGGGGTGAAGATCGTTCCAGTTTTGATAGAGCGAAAAAACTTTTCCCGGGAAGACGCGGGCGATAGCCAGACGGAGCAGCTCGGCGAACAAGATGACGAAGACGCACAGCAGGCTGAAGGAGGCGCGGCGAAGATCGCGTTTGCGGAGCAGGTGCCAGACGCTTAAATCGGGGAACGGGGAGAAGCGCCAGATGGCTTCGGTATTGGGCGCGAGATCGCGGAGCAGACCGCCGAGCACGCCCACGGCGGCAAATAGCAGCATGGACATGGACTCGCCGTTGAGCACGGCGGGGATGGAAATCAGGATGCCAGCGACTAGGCCAGTGACATAACCGCCGAGAAGTCCGAGCAGCAGCGCGCCCTCCAGACCCAGATCGACGGCTTGATACGCGGTCTGCGTCAGGACGCGCGTGACCACGCCGGAAGCGAAAATCAGCGAGCCGGCGAATGCCAATTGCAGGCGCTGGGGCAGCGTGCGCTCATCGCGGAACAGCATGCGCAGGAACCGGCCGGAGCGGGTGAGAAGGCTGGCCAGAGACGCGGCTACTGCCAGCTTCACGAGCAAAATGACGAGGTGCTGTTCCAGCATGGGCGGCGGTCCGTTCGAGCGGAGACGCGCTGGCGATCATTATAATGGAGACATCCACTCACAATGAAGGATCGAGCGACAGTCGAGCGCCTGCACAAGGTGGCGGAGGCGGATTTTCCCAGCCGGTTCGGCCATTTCCGTATCTTTGGATTCCGGAGCGCGGATGGCGCCGGGCGGGAAGAGGCGCCGGAAGAGGCGATCGCCTTGCGCATGGGCGAACTGGCGGGAGCGCCGCCGCTAGTGCGCATCCACTCGCAGTGCCTGACGGGCGATGTGTTCCATAGCCTGCGGTGCGATTGCCGGTCGCAATTGGAGATTGCGCTGGATCGCATCGGCGCGGAGGGCCGCGGTCTGGTGATTTACGAAAAGCAGGAAGGGCGCGGCATTGGACTCTTGAACAAGCTGCGCGCCTACGAATTGCAGGACTCGGGCGCCGACACGGTAGAGGCCAACGAGCAGTTGGGTTTCGAGGCCGACCTGCGCAGCTACGAGCTGCCGGTCGAGATTCTGCGCTATTTCGGGTTGCGCGAGCTGCGGCTGCTGTCGAACAATCCCGGGAAGATTTCGGCGCTGGAACAGGCGGGAATTACGGTGGTGGAGCGGGTGCCGTGCATTGCGCCGGCAGTCGATTCCGCGCGCGACTACCTGCGGACGAAGCGCGAAAAGCTCGGGCATCTGCTGTAAACATCGACGCCCCGCGTCTCTCAAATTAAATATGAACGGTGGCCAGTGGCGGCCCGTCTTAGCTGGTGAACGTGGATGAAGCGACAACCGGCCGGGACCGCTTTCATGATCTGGTAAGCCGGCAGTCGCGCTTCGTCTTTCGCGTGGCGTATTCGATTCTGCGAAACGTTCAGGATTCCGAGGATGTAGTGCAGGAGACTTTTCTCAAGCTCTACCGGACGGGGGCGTGGGAACGGATGAGCGACGAGCGGGCGTATTTGGCGCGAATGGCGTGGCGGATCGCGGTAGAGCGGCGGCGGACTGCGCAACTCGACGATCCGGATGTGGACATTGCTTGCGGCGGCGCGAATCCGGAACAGGCGGCGATGACGGCCAATTGGAACGCGACGATTCACCGGTTGATCGATGCGCTGCCGGAGGAATTGCGGCAGCCCTTGGCGCTCTCGGCCGTCGAGGAGATGAGTTCGCGCGAAATCGGCAAGGTGATGGAGATTCCGGAGGGCACCGTGCGCACGCGATTGATGCGGGCGCGGGGAATTCTAAAGCAGAAACTGGCGGCGCTGCTGGCAGGTACGCGTGACAAATAACGGCAGGGATGAAATCGACAACTTGATCGACGGCGCGCTGGCCGGGTATTCCGGCGCCGAGCCGGGGGCTGGGCTGGAGCAGCGCGTTCTGAACCGGATTCGCGCGGAGGCGCCGGTTTCGCGAAAACACGGATGGCCGCGGTGGGCTCTGGTGGTTCCGGCGCTCGCGTCGCTGCTGATTGTGGCCATCGTTCCGCGGATCGAGCGCGCGCCTGCACCGAAATCCGCCGCAGTGGTGCGGATGCCGGCGATTGACCGATCGCCAGCACGGGCCGCCGTTGCGCCGGCCCCAGTTCCGAGAAGATCGACGAAGCACCGGGCGAAGGGGTTGCCGAAAGAAGAATACTTTCCGGCGCCTGTGCCCATCACTGCCGAAGAGCGCACATTGCTTACCTTTGTGCAGCGCCACCCGAAGGAGGCGGAGCAGGTGTTTTCGGATCTTGAGAAGCGGGATGACTCGCCGATTGAGATAAGGCCAATTCAAATACCGCCGTTGCAGAGCGATGGCGAAGAATAAGGAGACTACATGCAGACAGGATGGAAGTGGAGCGCGCTGTTTTTGGCGGCGACGGCGATGGCCGGAACATGTTTCGCGCAGAATCCGGAAGCGGTAAAGTTTTACAAGCTGAATTTCGTGGTGAAGGAAGTGGATGGGGCGAAGGTGGTGAACTCGCGGGCGTATTCTATGATCGTGTCGACCGACAAGTCGGCTCGGCCCACTTCGGTGCGGACCGGAAGTAAAGTGCCGTATCAGGTATCGAACGGAGGCGGGTTTCAATACGCGGACGTGGGTGTGAACATCGACTGCTACCAAGTACGCGACGATGGAAATAATCTTTCCTTGGCTGTGGGCGCGGACATCAGCAGCATGACACAGGAGCCAGGAACGACCCTGCAGCCAGTGATCCACCAGAACAAGTGGAACTCGACCGTAGTTGTGCCCCTGAAGAAGCCGGTCATGATTTTCTCTTCCGACGACGCCACATCGAAGCGGCAGATGCAGTTGGAGCTTACCGCGTCGCCGATTTCGTAGCGGACCGTGCGGCGCGAGTGGCCGCACGGCGTTCAACCACCGGCGATTTCGCGCGCCCCGTTGCGGATAGCAAGGATGCGAACGACACGGCGCGATTCGTCGACCGCATAAATCACCCGATAGATTTCCGGCTTTCCGACGTAGAGCAGGTGGCGGAGGGGTCGTCCGGCGAGTTTGTTTTCCGGCGCCGATGGACAGCGCATTGGCAGACGCTCCAGTGTGTAAACGGCGCGCTCAAGACCATTGAACCAACGAGCGGCGGCTTTGGATCCGACCGCGTTAACTTCCTGGTAAATCGCAGCAAGATCCCGTTCCGCGCGAGCGGCTAATTCAGCGCGGTATTCCATGCTTCCGGCGCATATTCTCGAATACCTCACGCGCCGGGCGAGTGCGTCCATGGGACACATCGTCCAGCCCCTGCCGGATTGCCTCAAACACGTCTACACCCGCGGCGATATCCAACAGCCGTTGGTACGCGGCGGCGTCTTGCACCACCGCCTCCGCTTTTCCATTGACCGTGAGTATGACGGGCCTCTTGCTCTTCTTGAGCTGGCGGATAAACTCACCGGATTTCCGCCGGAACGTCGTGAGGGATTGAATGTCGCTGGTGATGTCGAACATCTCCTATATAGATAGCGCCTTTTTAGGTGCTGGATGCTCCGTTTTGCCCGGGCTCTCCGGCGGGCCTGAATCCGGGCAATAATCCCAATAGGAGACCGGACGAATGGCTACGTTGGGATTCATTGAATACAACCAGGCGAGCGCGGAGGTGCGCGCAGTTTATGACGACATCATGGCGACGCGGAAAACGGATTGGATCAATAATTTCTGGAAGGCGCTGGCGCACGATCCGGTGACGCTGCGGCGGACCTGGGCGGGCATCAAGGAAATTATGGCGCCGGGCGCGCTGGATGCGTTGACGAAAGAGATGATCTACCTGGCGGTGAGCGCGACGAATCAATGCGGCTATTGCATCGCCTCGCATACGGCATCCGCACGAAAGGCTGGAATGACCGACGCGATGCTCGCGGAACTGATGGCAGTTACCGGCATGGCGAACGAGACCAACCGGCTGTCGAGCGGCTATCAGGTGGAAATCGACGAGTGGTTCCAGACCGGGACGAAATGATAGCTGAGTACACCTGCTATCGCGCGGCCGGTCCGATTTGCGTGGATGGAAAACTGGATGAACTGTCGTGGCGGATGGCGCCGCAATCGGCCGCGTTCGTCGATATTGTAACGGGCGAGCCGGCGTGGTTCGATACACGCGTTGCGCTCCTGTGGGACGACGAGAACCTGTACTTCGGATTCACGGCGGAAGAGACCGATGTGTGTGCCACGCTGAGCGAACGCGATGCGAAGATCTACGAAGAGA
>JBDTAT010000538.1:0-3277 GCA_039924505.1 Bryobacteraceae bacterium | reverse complement strand
GATGTCAAGATGTCTGTAGAAGACGCGCCCGCCTCTGATATGATCGATTTCCGAAGCCTATGACACGGAAACAATTTCTTTCGCTGGGGCCGGGCGCCGCGCTGGCCGCCGGTCAGCGCCCTGCAAGCCAAGCGCGGCCTAAAAACGTCCTGCTGCTGATGTCGGACCAGCACAAGCCGAACGCTCTCGGAATCGATGGCGATCCGGTTGCGCGCACGCCCAATCTGGACGCGCTGGCGCGCACGGCAGTCCGCTTCGATCATGCCTACTGTACGAATCCCGTCTGCGTGCCGTCGCGGGCGTCGTTGTTGTCCGGTCTCTACACGCATCATCATCACACCAACAACAATGCGACGCCGTGGCCGTTCGACATGAAAACGATGGCGCATTATTTCCACGACGCCGGCTACCGCACCGGGCTGATCGGGAAGATGCACTTCGTCGATGCGCAAACCCATGGCTTCGATTACAAACTCGATTTCAACGACTGGTATCAATACCTGGGGCCGAAGACGAAGCTCTATGCCGACGAGTTAGGGCGCCGGAATTCCGGCTCGGGCCTCCCGCAGATCGACGATTTATGGCGGGACGCCGGCGATCCGTGGATTGGGACACGCACGCTCGATAATCGCCAGGGCTCGGTGGCAGTGGGCGGCGTGTCGCCCATGGAAGAGAAAGATCACTTCGAGAGTTTCGTGGCGCGGGAGTCGTCGCGATTCCTGAAAAATTACGGGGACAAGCCGTTCTTCCTCATTGGCTCATTTCTGAAACCGCACGATCCGTTCATGCCCGCGGCGCGGTTCGCTTCCATGTTTCGCGCCGAAGACATGAAGCTGCCGCGAACGTATGGCAAAGCCGATTTTTCCCGGCTTCCGCAAGAACTGCGCCGGGCCATCGCCCGCGACAATCCGACGCCCGAGTTGCACGATCCGGAGATGGCGAAGCGGCGCATCGCGCTCTATTACGCCAACCTGGCGCAGATGGACGATGCGCTCGGCGAGGTAATGGCGTCGCTGCGCGCGCTTCATCTCGAAAACGACACCATTGTGCTCTACACCGCGGACCACGGTGAGATGCTGGGCGAGCATGGGTTGTGGAACAAGACCGTATTTTACGAGTCGTCGGCCGGGGTGCCGCTTATGTTTCGCGTACCGGGCCTGACGCCCGCCGGCGCGCGGTGCGCCAACTTGGCCAGCTTAGTGGACGTAGCGCCGACGCTCGCCGAATTATGCGGGCTTCAGGCACCCAAGCTGGATGGAAGCAGTCTGGCCGGCAGTCTCCGCGCGCCTTCGCAAGCTACGGACGCCACGGTGTTCGCCGAGTACAACCTGACTACGCCGCGCGCGAAATACATGATCCGCAATGGCGCCTTCAAGTACAATTTTTACGCGAATGACGTGGATGAGTTGTACGACTTGGCGAACGATCCGGACGAACTGGTAAACCTGGCGGGTCACGCGAGCCATCGCGCGAAGGTCGAAGAGATGCGCCAGCGGCTATTCGCCTGGTACCGGCCACCGGAGACCCGCGTGACGCCCGGTTAGCGATTCTTTGGGTGGCCCCAGTGCGCCGGCTTCTGCTTCTTCGGCTTTTTGTTTTTCTTGTTCCGCTGAAGCGCCTGATCCACCGGACCGCCGCCATGCGTGATGGCCGCCGAGCCGGGAACGATGAGGAGCGAGAGCGCGGAAAGCAAAGCGAGTACGCTTTTCATATTCATTGTTGTAGCAGAAAAATAAAAACCGCGTGGAGATGAGGCGGCCGGCAATGGCAGCCGCCTCATCTCCACGCGGCGGTGAAAACCTTCCGTCGAATGAAACCTTACTTCGGCGACGTGGCGGGCTGGTCTGTGGACTTCTTGTGATGCGTCTTTTTCTTGCTGGTCTTCTTGGTTGTGGGAGTGGTGCTGTCCTGTGCGAACGCGATCGAGGCCGCGCCGAATACCAGCGACATGCCGAGCATCAAACTCATTAGCTTTTTCATGATTAATTTCTCCTGTTGGGACGTTTGCGGTATCAACTCGCAGTCTCAGTATGCCAGCCGAAGATGAGCAGGACCTTAACAGGACGTTAAAGTGGCTTCAGAACGAAGCGGATGGGATTCGTTCGAGGAACACGCGCAAAACGGAGTGCGGCGCGAAATAGTTAGCGGTTAGCTTGGCGGTGCGCGCCGCACCCTTTGCGCTATAAATAAACTGCCGCGGCGGGCGCACATGGAAGAGGCGCCCTCACGCGGCAGATAAACCTTCCGGAACGTTTGGCGGTAGGAGTTACTTCGGCGTCGGCGTCGTGGTGCTGTCTCCGCCCTTTTTCTTGTGAGTCTTCTTCTTGCTGGTTTTCTTGGTGGTGCCCGTGGAATCCTGCGCGAACGCGAAGCTGGCCGTGCCGACCACCAAGGACAGACCGAGCATCATGCTCATAATTTTCTTCATGTGTGATTCTCCTTATGATGTGACGAATGTGAATCGTCTGCGGTCTATGATCGCAACCCGACATGAAGGGAACCTTAAGGGCGGATTAAAAACGTTTCATTCACGCCGGCAGGCCGCGGGCTGTCACAAACCCTCAAAAAAAACTTCACGTCCGCCTAAGTCTCTCCGATTCCATTACTTGCGAAACACACCCGAACCGATGTGCGGCGTGGTGGAGTTCGGAATCGGCGATCGCGGAAGTATGCTGAATCCGGAATGAGGAAAAACGAACTTTCAGAACGTCTCGCACGCGAGGTTCATCTCTCAAAGGCGAAAGCCGCGGATCGGGTGGACCGCGTGGTCCACGATCTGATGAAGCGCCTGCGCAAAGGCGAGGCTGTGTCATTGCCGGGACTCGGTAAGCTGTCCACTGGGAAAACCGGGCCGGCAGTACGAACGCCGGACAAGGGGTCTCGAACCGCAGGCAAGGGCGGAGTGAAGTGAAATCGCGCGCCGGCCGTCAACGCGACATACGGGATTACGAAACGAAGCCAATGGCGCCCGGGCCACGCCGTGATCCGTTTGGCGCCAGTCATTCCATGACCAGCAGCCACGCCATAGCCGGCAGCCACGCAATGACCAGTAGCCGCCGCGTCGCGCGAATCCTCCAGCAGTGCCTGAAATCCGGAAACGTCGTGGATATCGATGGGTTGGGAACGTTCCGTCCCTCTGCGGGCGGAGGCTTCGTGTTTGAGGCGGACACGCAACCGCACGTCTTTCTCGCCTATGTGGAAGAAGACCTCGCGCTGGTCCGGACGCTGTATCGAAGGCTGGAGGCGGAGGGCTACCGGCCGTGGCTGGATAAGGAAA
>JBDTAT010000537.1:0-5742 GCA_039924505.1 Bryobacteraceae bacterium | reverse complement strand
GCGACGGCCTTCCCCAATCCCTTGCTCGACGCCGCGACCATCGCGACCCGGTCTTTCAATCCAAGATCCACGTCAGTCGCGCCTCAAGTCTCGCGCCTCAAGTAATGATCCGTGCCGTCGAGCCAATCGACGCGAATCGGCGAGAAAATGTCCAGATCGAGCGTGTCTTCGAGCGCGACGGCGCTGTGCGGCACGTTCGAGGGAATGTGCAGAACCTCGCCCTTGTGAACGACGACCTCTTTGCCTTCCAGGTGGAACTTCAGCGCGCCTTCGAGAATATAGGTGATCTGTTCGCTCTCGTGCGAGTGTTCCGGCACGATGCCATCCTTGGCAATGAACACCTGCGCCACCATCGCTTTCTCGCCGGTGATGACCTTGCGCGAGATCTTCTCTTTCATCACCTCCAGCTTCACGTCGTCCCAAACGAAATGTTCCATTGAGCCATCTCCCGGCCCATTGTAACGAACCCCGGCGCGTTGGGACATTTTTCAAACGGCGCCCTCGGGCGCCAGCTTTAGGCGACGGCCACAAGTTGCTCGACTGCCGTGGCCCGATCGACCGGTGCCGATGAAACCGTAGCGGCAGGCAAACCGGCGCGCGCGGTCGCGTAATCGATCCGAATGCCGGAGGGTCCGTCCTCCCCTTCCGGCAGTTCGGAAAGATAGAGCAGAGACGCGAGCGCCGATTCCGACTGTTCCGGCCGGTGGTGACGGCGTACAGCCTCGCGGATATGTGCGGGGAACTTCCAGATCGCAAGAACCGTCGCGCCGATCTCGCCGTGATCGCGTCCGGCTAATACATGCTCGGCGAAAACGGGCGCGCAGCCCCGCTCCAGCAATCGCGAATACGCCCGCGCGGCGCCGCCTGAGGAGCGCAGAATTACCAGGCGGCCGATATCGTGAACCAAACCCGCCAGGTATGCCTCCATGGGCGGCGCGGCGCCGGACCGAGCCGCCAGCGTCTCCATTCGTTCCGCGGTTTCGAGCGAATGCCGCCACAGGGTTTTCAGATCGGTAGAAGCCACTAGCGGCCGCAGGGCGGCGGCAGCCAACACTTTCCGCGTCAGCTCCAAGCCCAGAAACGCGGCCGCGTGGCGGATGGTTTTCACCTCTTCCCGGCGCCCGTGCAGACCCGAATTCGCGGCGCGAATCAATTCTCCGGCCAGCACCTGATCGGAGCCGAGCAGCTTTTCCAGTTGGGCGAAGGTGGCGTTGGAATCCGCGCTCAACGCCACAGCCTTGAAGACCACGGTGGGAAACACCGGCAGGTTTTGGGCTACGCGGCGGATCTCGCCGTCGTCGATCGTCTGCAAACGATCGAGCGCCGAGGTCACCTCTTCCGGCCAATAGCCGTGGCGCGCGAGCACCGCCATCTCGCTTCGTATGCGTTCCGCAGTGACCTCTTCGTAGGGCAGCAATTCCAGCCGCTCATCGAACAGGTTCGCCACTTCCAATATCCCGGCCAGCAGCGGAGTCTCCCTCGCCGGCGCCTGCCCACCCACGTGATGCATCGACCGCACCAGTTCCTTCGCCTGGCCGAGAAGGCCGAATATGGAACCGGACCCTACCACGCGCCAACTCGGCAGGCGCACATCCAGCACTAATCGATCGAGCGCCCGCGTTTCAAACGCTTCGAGCGGCGCATGGTGTACCAGCGCGGCCTGCTCCAGAACCAGCCGCAATTCCGGCGGTACGCCGAGTAGGGAGGCCATCTCTCCGGCAAGCGCCGCTACGCGCTGACAGTGCGATTGAACGCGCGGGCTATGTGCCGATAACCCCGTTTGTGAGGACATGACGAACCTCCATTCGCTCCTACGTAACAGCCCGCAAAACTGAACGCGCGGGCTGCTTGCTTGATTGCAATGAGGGCGCCCGCGCGCCCTTTTGCGGGCTATGCATAGCTTATCGGCGCAATGTGGGCAATCTAGCGCCCTCCTCCGCCGTAGTCCCGGCCGCGCGGGGTGTGCTATCTCCATCTATTCGCTTGGCCTTCGCCGATTCCCACCGGGCATTCGCCGAAATCAGGGAGAAAGTGCCGCGCCAGCCTGTTACTATCCCAACAGAAGGCAAACCTGTATGAAACGAGATTGGCAAGATGGGGGATTTCGCGGCCGCCGGCGCCGTTCCCCGGCTTCGGGGGTGGTCGTCGGCGCGGTCGTTATCCTGGTTGGCATACTGCTCTTGTTAAAGAATTTGGACATTATCTGGTTTCATGATGTCTGGATATTTTGGCCTGTAATCCTGATCGCCGCCGGCCTGGGCAAATTCTTCGGCGCACCGGGGCTGCACAGCCGCGTCTGGGGCGTACTCCTGGCGGCGGCGGGCGTGCTCTTCCTGCTCGAAAACCTGGGCTATCTCTCAATCAACCCGCGGCTGGTGGGGCCGCTCGCTCTCATTGGCATGGGAATCTTATTTCTTTCCGGGGCCCTCGGCCGGCGCCAATGGCGCTGCGGATCTCCGCCGTCTTCGTTGGCGTCTACCTCGACATTTGCGTCTTCCTCGACGTCGACAACGTCGGATTCCTCGCTCAACGAATGGGCGGTTTTCGGGGGCGTCAAACGCCGTGTGGATTCTCAAGCCTTCACCGGTGGCGGGATACTGGCCGTTTTCGGCGGCGTCGATATCGACTTGCGGCCCGCGGGGATTCAGGGCGAAGAGGCTTTCATCGAAGCCAACGCCACGTTCGGCGGCGTTTCGATTCGCGTGCCGGAAAGCTGGTCGGTTACGGTCCAGGGACTGGGCATGTTTGGCGGGTACGAGGATCATACAACGCACGCTCCAGCCTCCGGTTCCACGCCGCCGAAGCGGCTGGTTGTCACCGGCTTCGCCGTTTTCGGCGGCGTTGAAATCAAGAACTGAGGGCCGGACAGCCCCGCCGCGCCATGCATCCGATTCTGGCTCAAAGCCGCCGCTTTCTGCTGTACCTTGCCGGCTGGATTCCGGCGGCGATTCTGCTGGAGTATCTACTCGTAAAAGCCGGCCGTCTCGGTTGGGGTGAAACGGCCGCGATTGTCGCGCCGCTGTCGTTTTTGTTCGCTTTCGTCTGCCTGTCGCCGTGGTATTTATGCCGCCGGCTGCCGCTGCGGACCACGCCCATTTCGACGCTGGCGATCCACCACGGAAGCGCCGCCGTGTTGGCCAGTCTGTTCTGGATTGCGGTGGCCGACGGTCTCGCGATATCGCTTTCGCGCTTCTTCCCAGATCTGCCGGAACGGTTCACGCCGCACCTGGCGATGCTGTTCGGCATCGGGGTGCTGCTTTATGAATTGGCGGCGGCGCTGCACTACGTCGCGCTCGCGATTCAGGCTTCGCGCGAGGCGGAACTGCTGGCGCGCGATGCGGAACTAAGGGCGCTGAAGGCGCAGATCAACCCGCACTTCCTGTTTAACAGCCTGAACTCCATCAGCGCGTTGACGGCCATCGATCCGGAGCGGGCGCGCGAAATGTGCATCCGCCTGTCGGATTTCCTGCGCAGCACGCTGCGCCTGGGCGACAAAGCGACCGTCACACTCGGCGAGGAACTGGCGTTATTGAAAGCGTACCTCGACATTGAACAAATCCGCTTCGGCGCGCGTTTACGAGTTCACGAGCAAGTGGAGCCGGACTGCCTGGACGCGCAACTTCCGCCGCTACTGTTGCAGCCGCTGGTCGAGAACGCGATCAAACACGGCATTGCGACGCTGGTTGACGGCGGCGCCATTGAGATCGATGCCCGGCAATCGGAAGGACTGCTGCGGGTGGTCATTGAAAACGACTTCGACCCGGATTCGCCCGCGCGCCGCTCAAGCGGCGTCGGATTACCGAATGTTCGCAGCCGGCTGCGCGCGCGCTACGGGCCGGACGCGCTGGTAGAAGTAAAAGTGCGGAACAACCGCTTCCGCGTGGAGTTGCTGCTGCCATGCGAAGTCTGAATTTGTGTCAGGCCGAATTTGTGGCAGGCTTAGAAGAGCGCAAATGGCGGGGTACGAAGGACCAAGTTTTCGACCGCGGGATTCGGTGCAGATCGGGCCACGGCGGCCAGCCATGCACTGCTTCGCGCCGGACTTCGGTTTGCGCGAATTCCTCAGACGAAAGGATCGCCGATGGCCGCGACACTGACGCCCGGAACCATGCTGGGCCGCTACCGCATCCACTCCCGGTTGGGGGAAGGCGGCATGGGTGAGGTATACCTGGCCGCCGATACGCTGCTCGGCCGCACGGTCGCTCTCAAGATTTTGCCCGCGCCGGTGGCCACCGATCCCGATCGCCTGGAGCGCTTTTTGCGCGAGGCCCGCGCGGCGTCGGCGCTGAGCCATCCAAACGTCGCGTATTTGTACGAAATCGGTGAAGCGAACGGGCTGCACTTCCTGGCGATGGAATATGTGGAGGACGAAACGCTGGAAGCGCGGCTGGCGGGCCAACCGCTTCCGGCTAGCGAAATTGCCGCCATCGGTATTCAGGTTGCCGACGCGCTCGACGCCGCGCACGCCAAGGGCATTGTGCATCGCGACATCAAGCCGGCTAATCTAATGATCACGGCGCGCGGGCACGTCAAGGTGCTCGATTTCGGCTTGGCAAAAATCGTCGCCGCAAAGCCGGAAGCGGCCGCCAGCCCGAGCCGGATGGAAACCCGCCTGCTCACAACCGCGGGCGCCGTGATGGGTACGGTGGACTACATGAGTCCGGAGCAAGCGATGGGCCGCGAAGTCGATCGCCGTTCCGACTTGTTCAGCCTCGGGATCGTCCTGTATCAAATGGCCACCGGGCGGCTGCCGTTCAGTGGAGCGAGCGCACAGGAGACGCTGGCCCATCTGCTTCAGAGCCAGCCGGAGGCGATCGCGCGATTCAATTACGATCTGCCGGAGGCGCTCGGCCGCGTGGTGCGGAAGTGTCTGGAGAAAGATCCGGGCCGAAGATATCAAACGGCGGGCGACTTATTGGTCGATCTCAAAAATATCGAACGCGATCTGGAGCCGGCGAGGGAAAGCGAAGCGATTCACCGGCCGCTGCATCCGCCTGGCGCGCCGGTACGCGGCGAAAAGCTGCGCGCCGCCATCGTCGACGATGAAGAGCTTGCGCGGCGCTTGTTGCGCGAGTATCTGTCGGCGCACGGCGATATCGAGATCGTGGCGGAGTGCGCCAATGGTTTTGAGGCGGTGAAAGCGGCGGCGGAACATTCACCGAACCTGCTATTTTTGGACGTGCAGATGCCGAAGCTCGACGGTTTCGAAGTGTTGGAGCTGATCGGCGGGGACGTCGCGGTTGTCTTCGTAACAGCGTTCGATCAATACGCGATGCGCGCGTTCGACGCCCATGCGGTGGACTACTTGCTGAAGCCGTTTAGCGCCGAACGCTTCCGCGTGGCGGTCGACCGCGCGCGCAGCCGGCTGGGTGAAACAGTGTTGCCGGCCGCCGCTCCGCCCACCGAGCTGGCGGCGGCCGCGCGCGGGCCGGAGCGCTACGCGCAACGCGTTGTCGTGAAGGACGGCTCCAAGGTCCACATCATCCCGATAGATAAACTCGACTATGCCGAAGCGCAGGACGACTACGTTGCGCTGCACAGCGAGAAGAAAAATTATCTGAAGCAGCAGACCATTTCAGGATTAGAGACGTCTCTCGACCCGGAAAAATTCGTGCGGATCCATCGGTCCTACATCGTGAACCTGGAGCGAGTTGCTAAAATTGAACCTTATACGAAAGATAGCCGCGTAGCCGTGCTCGCCGATGGCGCGCAGCTTCCGGTGAGCCGCGCCGGATATGCGCG
>JBDTAT010000536.1:0-7229 GCA_039924505.1 Bryobacteraceae bacterium | reverse complement strand
GTTAGTCGATGAAGATTCTTTGGGTTAACAGCAGCTTTCTTCATCCGACCAACCGGGGCGGGCAGATTCGGACCCTTGAAATGTTGCGCCAGCTTCACCGGCGGCATGAGGTCCACTATGTCGCTTTCGAGGACCCCGATCAGCCCGAAGGCATGCGCCGCAGCCCGGAATATTCAACGCGCGCCTATCCGGTTCCGCACCACGCCCCGCCCCGCGGCTCCGCCGGCTTTGCCGTCCAGGCCGCCGCCAATCTCTTTTCATCTCTGCCGCTGCCTGTCAGCCGCTATCGTTCACCCGCAATGGCGGCGGTAATCCGGGATCTACTGGCGCGCGAACAGTTCGACGCCGTCGTCTGCGACTTCCTGTTTCCCGCGCTGAATTTCGACCGCCTCGACCGCTGCGTCCTGTTCGCGCATAACGTCGAGACGGCCATCTGGCAGCGCCAGGCCCAGACTGCCCGCAATCCCGCGCTCCGCTGGTACTTCGGCCGGCAGGCGCGCCGCATGTTCAAGTGCGAGCGCGATGTCTGCCGGAAAGTGGCCCGCGTCGTCGCCGTCTCCCCGGTCGACGCCGAAAAAATGCGCCAGATGTTTGGCGTCTCAAACGCCACCGATGTTCCCACCGGCGTCGACGTCGATTATTTCGCGCCGCCTCCGGAAAGCCCCCGCCAAGCCGATCTCGTTTTCATCGGATCGATGGACTGGATGCCCAATATCGACGGCGTCGAGTACTTCACCCAGGAGATTTTTCCTTTGATCCAGGCGCGCCGGCCGGATTGCACGCTGGCAGTCGTCGGACGCTTCCCCCCCCCGAAAATCGTCCGGCTGGCCGGGCGCAACCCCAACATACGCGTCACTGGCATGGTTCCCGATATACGGCCCTACTTGTGGGGGGCGGCGGTATCCATTGTGCCCCTGCGCATCGGCAGCGGCACGCGCCTCAAAATCTACGAGTCGATGGCGGCGCAGATAGCCGTCGTCTCCACCACCGTCGGAGCGGAAGGATTGGAGATTCATCCGCCCAACGATATCCGCATCGCCGACGATCCCGCCGCGTTCGCCCACCGGTGTCTTGAATTGCTCGACGACGCCGATGCGCGCCGCGGCGTTGCGGAGGCCGGCCGGCGCCTCGTCGTCTCCCGCTTCTCCTGGGAGAAGGTGACCCGCCGCATGGAAGAGTTGCTTACTTCCACGCCATCCGGCGGCGGCTCGTAAGCGCGTGATAGAGGCCGAAAAACACGGCCGTGTTAACCATCGAGAAGTAGAACGGCAGCATCAGCACCTTCGGCTTCAGCGGCAACCAAATGCCGGCCAAGGCAAAAGCATAAAAGACCGCCTGCAAACAGAAAAGAGCGTTATACAGTGGCGCTCCCAGTAAGAAGAAGTTCGCCGCCAGCGCCGCCACCATTCCGAACGGCACTAGAAGCCGTGCCGCCTTGTGCGACAGGAAGAAGAACAGAGGCAGCGGCGAGAGCGGCGCCAGCAATCCCTTCAACTCGCGGAGTTGTTGGACATTCCCGGCCATAATCCTCACACGCCGCGCGAAGCCGGTCATTTCCCGCGCCTCTTCGTAAACAATAGCGCGTGGCTCGTACACCGCGCGATACCGCTTGGCGAGCACCGAGAGCGGAATCACGTAATCGTCGTTGATCGTGCCCGGCTCTGGATACGGATACAGCTTCCGCCGGATCGCGTTCAACCCGCCATGGCCGCCGAGCGTCGACGACAATTCGGACTCCTGCGCCTTCAGAAATGTCTCATACTTCCAGTAGAAATCCTCCGATTTTCCGATATCTACGTCACCAGGATTGACTACTGTGTATTTCCCGCTGACCGCGCCCACTTCCGGATCGGCAAAATTTTCGGCAATCTTGCGGAGTGCGTCCCGGACCAGCATCGACGAGGCATCCGAGAACACGACGATTTCGCCGCGGAGTTCCCGCACCGCGTCGTTCAGCGTCGGGACCTTGCCGCGGTTGACCGGATATTCCAGAATTCGCACGGCACTGCCCGCCGCGGCTCGCCGCGCGAGTTCCGTCGTTCCATCGCGCGGCCCGTCGCAAGCCACAACGATCTCCAGCTTGTCGGCCGGATAATCGATCGCCAACGAATTCCGGATTTTTTGCTCGATGACCGCAGCCTCGTTGTAGGCGGGTATCAGCAGAGAGAGGAATGGCTCAATCGGCTGCTTGCGCACCTTGCGATGAATCGCCAGGCGCAGCAGCAGCAGCGTCAATGGATAGCCGAAGTAAGCGTATACGGGCGCCGCCACTCCCAGCCAAAAGACGACTTCCGCGGCCACAGCTAAACCGGCCGCGCAAAAGTATTATGGTTCACTCTGGTGAATCCGGCCTGTTCTTTTTTTTTGTGCGGCATCCGGCGGCGATCGGTTAGCTCCATCTATGTTCCTAAATCTTAGTCTATCCGGTGCCTCGGTGTTTATAGCCATCCCCGGATAAAATAATACCCCGTTTTGCCGGTTTCCTCCGTCAGATCCAGAAACGCGGGCCAGCGGCCCAGCCAACTCGATGTCCGCTTGAGCACATCCGGAATCGGGCGCGGCGCAATCGCCAAGCCAGCCTTGCGAAACGCGCGGCTCGCGCGAGCCATATGATAGTCGCTGGTCAGCAGAACCAGCCGCCCCGGCGTCCCTTCCAGCATCTTCGCAACGAACAGCGCGTTTTCCCGCGTGCTGGTGGATCTGTCCTCCACGCGAATGGCCCCTTCGGGCACGCCCTCGCAGGCGAGAAACCGCTTCATCGCCTCGCCGACCTTCGCCCCGCTTACCACAATCTGCCGGAACCCTCCCTCCCGCCAGACCCGCGCCGCATACTCGGCGCGCCAATACGAGTGCAAGCCCAGCGTGCCGTCGCCCAACCCATCCCCGCCCAGCACGATCAGCACATCCCCGCGCGGATCGTTCCATTGGCCGGCCAGCGCCCGCGCCCACCAGCCCGTCAGAGGGAGCGCCGTAACCAGCACGACCAGCAGCCCGATGGCGATCAGCGCCCGCCGCACGCACCGCATCAGAGCGGTTCTTCCATCAACTGGCCTTCGGGCGCCACCCCTCGCCGCACTGAAGCCAGTTCACTCCGCCCAGGAGCCGGTGCACACGCATCCACTAGCTTGCCGCTCCCCATGCTATTTCGTAACACCGCGGGATCGAAAGATCCATGCCGGGATGGGCGGAGCCGGCTGTTGTCCGGCGGCGGCGCCGTTACCCGCGCGCGCTAACGTTTTCGGCGAAAGGTGCGTCGCATCCATGCCGCAAGAACGATTCGTAAATTTCCTCCATCTGGCGCACGGACCTTCTTAGCGAAAATTGTTCGCGGATTTTCCGCGTGCCCGCGGCGGCCAACCGCTTCCGCAGTTCCGTATCGTCCACTAGCGATTGCACACATGCTGCCAAGCCGCCGGCATCGCCCTTCTCAAACAACAGACCGGTCTCACCATCCACCACCAGTTCCGGATTACCGCCCGCCCGCGATGCTACCGCCGCGCAGCCACACGCCATCGCCTCCATCAGCGAATTCGAGAGCGCCTCGGACAACGATGGCAGCACAAAAATATCGATGCCGCGCAAGTTTCCCACCACATCGGTCGTCGCCGGTTTGAACGTGCAGCGTGCCGTGATACCAAGCGACGCCGCCAGCGTCTGCAGCCGCGGAAGCTCTGCCCCGCTGCCCACCAGCACCAGGCGCAGATCCATTCCCGCCGGCCGCAACCGGGCGAATGCCTCGAGCAGCGTCTCCAGACCTTTTTCCGCCCGAAGCACGGCCACCACGCCAATCACGCAGATTCCGCCGGCGTCCCCGGGCCCCGGAGAGAAATGCTCGACATCAATCGCGTTGTAGCAGAGATGGATCAAGCCGGGCGCTACACGCTCATCCTTCATCAGATGGCGGCGCATCGCTTCGCAATTCACCACAATGCCATCGACCATGTGGTCCGTCACGCGCTGCATTCGCCGGTATAGGCTCGGATTCAATGCCCGGTCCGCGCGCTGGCTGGAGAGCACCACCGGCGTACGCGCCAATTTCGCCACCGGCACGCCGAAGCAAACCATCGGATAATCGAACGCGTGAACGATCTGGATCCGGCGCTCCCGCAGATAGCGTCCCAGCCCGAATCCGCACGTCACGGCGGCCGGCGAGAGAAACGATTTCAGCGGCAATCGCAGAATCGGCACCCCCGCTTCCCGCAGTTCGTCCCCGCGGCTGCCATCCACAAAACAGGCGACATGCGGTTGAAAGCGCGCCGGGTCCAGCGATCTCGCCACTTCTGTGAGCTGGCGTTCCGTCCCGCCCGGGCCCAGTTGATGCGCCATCAGCAGTACCGGGACGGGCCGGCTCATGCTGCGGGCCGGCCGAGCCGCGGCAATTTCCAGTTCATATCGACGCCATGGCTTCTTCGACCGGTACCCCGTCCCACCATCGGTCCCGTTTTCCAGTGATGAACAGATCGCCCCAAACCTGTAGATTGATCAGCGACCAGATCCTGTCCGTCGCGTCCTCGACTCCCGACCGGTGACGATGGAGCAATGCGCGGAGCGCGGCCCGATCGACGTACGCAGCCAAAAAACTATCTGGGGATTCGAGAACCCGGTAGAGGCTGGCGGCCTTCGGGTCCAGCAGCCATTTCCGCAGCGGCGTAGGGAACCCCATCTTCGTTCTGTGGATGATGTCGTGCGGCAGAATATCCTCCACCGCTTTTTTGAGAACGTATTTCTGCGTGGCGCCGCGGATTTTTAGATTTTCCGGAATGCGCATCGCAAACTCGACAAACTCGTGATCGAGGAACGGGACGCGGCTTTCAATCGAGCAGGCCATGCTCATCTGGTCCTGCTTCATTAGAAGCTCCGCCAGATAGGTCTTCTGATCGGCGTATAACATGCGTCGAAGAAGCGGCGCAGGTTGCGGCGCATTCCAGTAATGCAGAAAATTCCGGTACATCCCGGAGGCGTCCCGGGAACTCAGCCGCTGTTGTTCGCCGCGCGAAAACGCGCAGTAGAAATTATCCAGATAGAGCGATTCCACTGTATCTTCGCGGCCCAGAAATGTGTGGCCCAGCCTCCGCCTCACCGTCGCGCGCAGCAGCGGACTGGACCCAATCCGGTTGCGTATCGCGCGGCGCAGCGGCGGGGGCACAAACCGGTACCCGCGGTTCCAGTTGTGGTTGAACGCGTTCCGGCTGTAGCGATTGTATCCGGCGAACAATTCATCGCTCCCTTCGCCCGTCAGCACCACCTTCACCCGCTCGGCCGCCAGCTTCGATACGAAATAAAGGGACACGCTGGAGGGCCAGGCGATGGGCTCGTCCTCATGCCAGATCAGCCGCGGCAGCGTCTGAAAAAAATCCTCCATGCCGACCCGCACCTCGTGATGTTCGGTGCCGATCGCTTGCGCCACCTGCGCCGCATATCCCAGTTCACTGAATTCCGCCTCCGCATAGCCCACCGAAAACGTTTTCACCGGTCCGCTCGTCATGCGCCGGATCAACGCCGCAATCGCGCTGGAATCCACGCCGCCGCTGAGGAACATGCCCAGCGGCACGTCACTCATCAGACGCATGCGGACAGTCTCCTCCAGGCGCCGCCGCGTTTCGCCGATCCACTCCCTTTCGTCGAGCGCCTCCGCCTTTTCCACGGCCGGAACATCCCAATATTGCCGGATGCGGAGTTCGGGCCGGTCCGTGCGCAGATCCAGCAGTAGGTGATGACCGGGCATCAGCTTGCGGATATTTTTGAACAGCGTGCGCTCTTCGCTTACGTAACCGAAACCAAGATATTCCGGCAGCAGTTCTTCTTCGAGCGCCGGGGAAATCTCCGGATGTTCCAGCAGCGCCTTTATCTCCGAAGCAAACGCGAACAGCCGCCCATCCCAGTAGTAATAAAACGGCTTGATTCCCAGCCGGTCCCGCGCGCAAAACAGCGTTCGCGCCTGTTTATCCCAAATGGCGAACGCGAACATTCCGCGGAAGCGCGCCAGACACGCCGGCCCATATTCTTCGTACGCGTGAAGAATCGTCTCGGTGTCGCAGTGCGTTCCATAGCGATGCCCCGCGCCTTCCAGCGCCGGCCGCAAGTCCGCGTGATTAAAAACTTCACCGTTGTAAATAATCCAGTGCGATTCCGTCTCATTCGGCATCGGCTGATGGCCGCCCGCGACGTCGATAATGCTCAAGCGGCGGTGCCCCAGATGAGCCCAGTCGTCGTGATAGAAACCGCTGTCGTCAGGTCCTCGATGCCGGATCGCACCCGTCATCCGCTGGAGAATAGCTTCCGCTCCGCCGGCCGGTTTAGTAAGAACAAATCCAACAATCCCACACATATTTTCCTTAATTCGGGGACCGGTTGCGTAATCGCCAATTACCCGCCCGCACTCCCGCCATCCGCAGACCGCCGCCGTAGCAATCGACCGGCCCCAGGAGAGCCCCGACCATGGCCGGATTGAATCGAGAGCCCAGCGCCTCCAGCTTTGCATCCGGCATAAGACTAGATCTTTCAGTTTACCGTGGAGCTTTCAATCCGCGGCTATCGCGCCGCACTCCGTTGTTGGCGCGTCCTCCGATAAGACGGCGCTGTCGCACGCCCGCGCCCGTCCGCTCTCCCAATCGCGAAACCACAGCTCCAGCATCAGCAGCATCCACAGCCAGTGGGAATTGTCGCGGCGCCCCGCATCGTGTTCCCGCAACATGCCCTGCACAAACTCCGGCGAGACAATGCCGCGGCCGGCAAAACTGGCGCTCGTCAGATGGTCGCGCAGGAAGTCGCGCAGCGAACTCCGGAACCACAGGCTCAGCGGCACGCCGAATCCCTTTTTCGGAAGCCGCAGCAACTCCGGCGGCAATCGGTCCCCCAGCGCCTTTCGCAGAATCCATTTTCCCTGGCCGTTCCGCATATTCCAAAGCGGCGGAATGCGCGCCGCCAACTCCGCCAGCTTGTGATCCAGCAGCGGGCTGCGCACCTCCAGCGAGTTCGCCATCGACATACGGTCCACCTTCACCAGCATGTCCCCCCTCAGCTTCGCCGTCACCTCGAAATACAGCGCCTGGGTCAGAATGTCCGCGCCGTTGGGCGGCAGGCACGCCGCGAAGGTCTGGCTAAGATACGCCGCATCCGCCGGCAGCATCCACTCCGGCCGCAGCAGATTCTTGCGCAGAAAATACGGCGCGTGATTCAACTCGAAGTAGCGTTCCAGCGCCGACCGGCGGCTGATCATCCGCAAATAG
>JBDTAT010000535.1:0-4377 GCA_039924505.1 Bryobacteraceae bacterium | reverse complement strand
GAGACGACGCTCGAAGGAAGCCAGGAACCGGAAGCCGTGCCGATGAGCGAAGTCAGCTTTAATTTTTTCGACACGCTCGGATTCAAGCCGTTATTAGGCCGAACGTTCGTCCGCCAGGATGAAGACGCCTTTCCGTCGCGGACCGCCATTCTCACCTATAATCTGTGGAAGCGCCGCTTCGGGGGCGACCCGCGGATCGTCGGAAAAACTATCGTGACCAGCGGAGTTCCGCGCACCGTGGTCGGCGTGCTTCCCGCGGGGATCCATTTTCCGCCGAAGGCCCAGATCTGGTTTCCGTACTCGTTCGGACACGAACGCGCCCAACCGCGCCGCTATTTCCGCGCCGTGCAGCCGATCGGCCGGCTGAAGCAGGATGTCGCGCTCCAGCAGGCGCAGGCGGACGCCGACGTGGTATCGGCGCGGTTGGCGGAGAAATATCCGGGGATCAATCGCGGCCGCGGGATCCAGTTGGTGAAGTTGCGCGACGCGCTGACCGGCGACATGCGCGGCGGCTTGCTGGTATTACTGGCCGCCGCTCTCTTCGTGCTGTTGATCGCCTGCGCCAACGTCGCCAATCTGCAAATGGCCCGCGCCAGCGCGCGCCGCAAGGAGATCGCCATTCGCGCGGCGCTCGGCGCCAGCCGCGCGCAAATCATAGTTCAATTGCTCACGGAAAGTCTGCTGTTGGCACTGGCAGGCGGCGCGGCGGGATTCCTGGCGGCCTACTGGGGTTTGCGCGCCATGGTGATTCTAAGCCCCATCGATCTGGCGCAAGTCCGCCCGGGCGCGCTCGACCCGGTAGTGCTCGGTTTCACGTTCGCCGTTTCGCTGGCCACCGCTCTGCTGTTCGGCGTGGCGCCGGCCTTCGAGGCGTCCAAGGTCAACTTGAGCGGCGCGCTGAAGGAAGGCGGCCGCTCCAGCGCTTCCGGCAATCACCGCCTGCGAAGCCTGCTCGTGACCGGCGAAATCGCCCTGGCACTGGTGCTGCTGGCCGGCGCGGCGTTGATGATCGAAAGCTTCGCGCGCCTGGAAAACGTGAGTCCCGGCTTCCGCGCCGATCACGTCCTTACCATGCTGCTGACCTTTCCACCGCGCAGGTATCCCGGACGCACGCCTACATATCAATTCTGTACGCAACTGCTCGATCGCGTCCGCGCCCTCCCCGGCGTCCAATCGGCGGGAATCGTCTACGTGCTGCCGCTCGGCGGCGGCGCGCTCAACCAGTTTTTTCAGATCGTGGGGCGGACTCGGGATCCCGGTAAAAAATTGAGCGCCGACCTGCAGTGGCTTAGCCCCGGAGCGCTCGAAACCCTGCAAGTGCCGTTGCTGCGCGGCCGCCTGTTCACCCGCCGCGAAGCCGTCGACGAAGCCAACGCGGTAGTGGTCAGCGCCGAGATGGCGCGCCGCTATTTTCCCGGTGAGAACCCGATTGGCCGGCGTATCGATCTGGGCGAAGATATACCTCCCGAACATCGCATCCAGGAAATCGTTGGCGTCGTCGGCAATGTCCGCGCGCGCTCGCTCGATGCGGCGGAGTATCCCGCCATTTACCGCCCCAATCTGGCCTTGCGGTGGAGCAATCTGCTGGTGCGCTCCACCGGAGATCCCCTGCGTCTGGCGCCGCTGATCCGCATGCAAATCCACGACGTGGATCGAAATGAGCCGGTCACAGACCTGCAAACGCTCGACCACGTCATCGACGAATCCGTTGTGCGGCCGCGCTTCCGGACGGTGCTGCTTGGCCTGTTTGCGGCTATCGCGCTGGCGCTGGCGGCGGTAGGAATTTACGGCGTGGTTTCCTACACGGTGAACCAGCAGCGGCACGACATCGGCATCCGCATCGCCCTGGGCGCGCAGCCTCGCGATATCGAGCGCCTCATTCTGCGGCACGGCCTCCTGCTGGCGCTCGCCGGGGCGGCGGTGGGAATTCCGGCCGCGCTACTGCTGGCGCGTCTGATCTCCAGTCTGTTGTTTCAGGTCAGCGCGTTCAGTCCCGGCGTCTATCTCGCAATCGCCGCGGTACTGACGGCGGTGGCGCTACTGGCCAGCTATGTTCCCGCGCGGCGGGCAACCCGCGTGGATCCAATGGCGGTCTTGCGCGACGACTAGGTCTTCGGCCGCGAGATGTTTTCCTGCTATCCACAACCGCTCCGTAGAAGACGCGGTCCAAATTATCAATTTCACGCGACCGGCCTGCCGCGTCTTCATCACTTTTGGTGGTCCGCAGGGCCATGGGCACTCCCTCACGGTCGCGGCTACGAAGGGGCGGAGCGGTTGCCGGACACGCACCGGCTCTGAGAGCCAGCTACAATACCAATCTTCCGGGCCGGGCGAACCGGAAAAACCGGTTGCGGCAGCTACGGCACCGGAACGGGGACAACAGCAACAGTCCTGCTAGCTTTTCGAAGAAGCCCGACCGGAACGACGGTCTGACATTGCTCCAGCCACACCTGGGGCAGGTGAGCGCCCTCGTGGGTTTGCGATTATTCTTTAATGTACCCGGCTCGCTGCTTTGAAACATTTGCTGTAATCGGGGCGCTGCCGGCCATTACCGGTGCGAGGCGGCGGTCCGCGGGTTTTCGCCGCAGATTCCGTGCTCTACCGCATATTTGACCATCGCCGCCAAACCGCGAAGACCCAACTTCGCCGCCACCGCCGCTTTGTGGAATTCCACCGTCTTGGCGGAAATTCCCAGCAGGGAGGCGACTTCCTTGGCGCTGTTTCCTTCCGCGACCAGCTGCAGCACCGACCGCTGACGCGAACTCAAATGGCGGCTGCCCCGTCCCGGCGGCTCATCGAGTACGGTGTCCACAATACACTGCGTGAGGAAGGGTGTCAGGTAGTGATGCCCGCTCAAAACCCGTTCGATTGCCGTAACCAATTCCGAAGCGGCTGAGCTCTTCAGCAGATAACCGTCGGCGCCGGCCCGAAACGCTTCGGTGACGTACTCCCGCTCCGAATGTATGGTGACCACAACGATCTTGGTTTTCGGGAGCCGTACCTTGAGGCGCCGCGCGGCCTCAATTCCATTCATCAACGGCATCGAGATATCCAGCAAAACCAAGTCCGGCTTCAGTTTTTCGCAGAGCGCCAGAAGCTGGCAGCCGTCTCCGGCCGTGCCCATGACGTCGAACCCGTTCTCGAGAATCCTGGAGATCCCCGCTAATACCAGACCGTGATCGTCGGCGAGCACAACGCTGGGTTTCCCCATTCTCCATCCCACCTCCTACAAGGCTAGACTGCACCTCCTCCGATAGGTTTCGCCACAAATTCATCCGGACGACGCCGCGGCAACCGACCTCCCCGGGAAGCCGCGCAAAACGGAGTGCGGCGCGAAATAGTTCCTTCCTCGATGGGGGTGCGCGCCGCACCCTTTGCGCTATGAACGGCCAGCGGGATGGAAAGACGAATGCGGGTTCCCTTTCCAGGCGCGCTGTCGATGGCGTGTTCGCCCTCCAGCAATCGCACGCGCTCCCCGATTGAAATCAAGCCCAGCCCACCGGCGCGCCGGCCTACCGCGGGATCAAAACCGCAGCCCTGGTCCTCGACTGCCACTTGGATATTTTCCGGCAACCCCCGCAGGCCGACTACGGCGCACTTTGCTCCAGAGTGCTTCTCCACGTTGCGCAGCGATTCCTGGACCACGCGGTAGATACAGCCCGAAATAGAAGCGGGCAGAAAGTCGGGAATACCGCTATATTTGAACCGTGTTTTCACTCCGCTCCGCCGTTCGAAATCTTCGCAGTAACAGCTGAGCGCGGCCACCAGACCGAGATCCTCCAAGATGGACGGGTGAAGTTGGCGGCAAATCCGGCGCACGTCTTGGGAGAGCGCCGCCACCCGCCGCTGCATTTCCGCGAGCCACGCCGCGAGCTGCGGATCCCGCCGCGGCACGCGCATTTGCATCTCCATTTCCACTTCCAGAATGGCAAGCTGCTGGCCCAGCTGGTCATGCAGTTCCCGCGAGACGCGGCGGCATTCGTCCTCCTGGGCCTTCAGAAGCGCAAAGGGCGCGGCGCGGAGTATTCCTCTTTGAGAATTTCGATTAGACTTGAGTGCGGTACTATTTCCCATGTTGGCTCAAAGGTATCGGCTAGAAGCACCGCGGCCGCAACTCAGGCGACTCATCCGGGAACATCGCGCGTTACTGTGGGAAGACGCTCCGGCAGGCGAATTGTTTCAATAAAATTCTGCCGCCGCCGTCGTTGCTAACTATTTCGCGCTTTAATTCATAACACGCAGGAGGCGGGTTCCGAACTGTACAGATATTGGAGACGCAGGCAAATTCTTGATGAAAATGGAGATAGGAGAATTTCAAAAGAATTTTGGAAGCGTGAACTGCGCACGGCGCGGTCCGGCATGGAACACGCCGCTAAT
>JBDTAT010000534.1:0-3700 GCA_039924505.1 Bryobacteraceae bacterium | reverse complement strand
GACGTCTCAGGTCTGGTCGCCGCGTTGGGCGACAAACAGCCGATGATAAGGCGGTCGGCGGCATTTGCGCTGAAGCGCATAGGGGACAAACGCGCTGCTGGCCCGCTACTTGAAAGGTTCTTGATGGACGGTCGGGAGGGGTCCCTCGATCAAACAGATATTCGAGTTGAAATCAAGGAGATTGGGGTAACAGACTACGAGGCCCATACGCTTCTTCAGTCGATGAGAGGGAGACTTGCGACAAGTCAACTCCGGCAGAGTTGCGACTGGGTTCTCGGCAACCTCAGGCCCAAGCTGGAGGGAAAGAACAAAGTAGCCTTAGTTCAGAAGCTTAAAGAGCTAGGATTCTATGATGAGCTGCTTCTGCACTCCGGCGAATTCGCGAGTGTCTCGAAACAAGAGCAGTGCGAGATATTGAAAGCCGTGCATCCTGACCTCAGTGCCGACGAGGTCGAAAAGCTTCGAAAAGAAATCATTGAAGATGCGCAAGCAGGTGACCTACCTTTAGCCCGGCTGCGATCCGGCCCACCCAAACTGGGAGTCTCATCCTTCACCGGGTGCCCCTCATTCGAGCGGAATCGGCGAAGACTTGAAGGGCGGGACCGACGGCGCAGCCCACTTTTTGGTGCTCGCAAAGGTTGCATCCACTGCTTTACTCTCCTTGAAGAATAGACGCTTTCACTTAGAATGTTCACTGAGAGCTGAGAAATGAACTCCTTCTGTGTCTCGCAAAGGGTAGGTTTTGAAACATCACTGGCAAGCCCGGTAAATTCGCGGGATTGGGTGTCTCAGTGGCTGATGGGCTTGGCGATCTCTTGCGATAGAGGCGCTTAGGAGTCGCACGAACGGCAGATTGCAATCCGGCCGAGGATGTCGAGAGCGCCCTATTCAAAGCGAAGCGCGGCGAGCGGGTCGATTTGGGTTGCGCGGCGCGCTGGAATCGAGCATGCCGCCGCGCCAACGGCCATCAGCAAGACCGTCACTCCACCGATGGTTTGCAAATCCCACGGCTCTACTCCGAACAATTGGCTCGCAATCAGTCGGCTGAGGAATAGCGCGCAGGGGATGCCGGCCGCAAGACCCACTAGAACCGGGCGCATTCCCTGCCACAGAATCATCGTCAGTACCCGCCGCCGCGAAGCGCCCAGCGCAACCCTAATTCCGATTTCGGAGGTGCGGCGGGCGACCGCGAACGAGATCACGCCATAAATTCCCAGCGAGGCCAGCGCCAGCGCCGACAGGGCGAACACTGCGGCCAAGCCCATCTGAAACTTTCTGGTGGCCACGGATTTTTCGACGATCTGCTCCATCGTCGTGGGTTGCGCGATGGCCATTTCCGGATCGGCCGACGAGAGAACGGAGCGAATGGAACCGGCGACCGCTAACGGATTGGCCTGCGTCCGAAGCACAAACGACATGCCGACCGGCTGCATTCTCCAGTAGTGCTCGTAGACCATCATGGGCGGACTCCGGTCGAGGCGGCTGGCGCGAACTTCGCCCACTACTCCGACGACTTGAAGCGAGGGACTCTGCGGTCCGACACCGCGCACGTGCTTGCCGAGGGGGTTTTGATTTGGCCAGAGATACCGCGCGGCCTGTTCACTGACGACGGCTGTTGGGCGGCCTTTGTCCGAAGAGTCCAGGAAGCGCCCCATCCTGAGAGGGATGCCCATGGTCTTCCAGTAGCCCGGGCTCGCGAATCGAAAATTGGCTAACGCCGAATCTTCCACGGCGCGTTTGGGCTGATCGGGATCTTCCAGTTCCCCGACCCAATCGTCGCCGCGCAGGGGCAACAGATTAATCGCGGCGGCGGCTTCGACGCCGGGAATCCGGGACAGCTCGGCCAACGTCCGCTCCACTACGCCGCGGCGCGCCCCGTGCGAGTACTTCGGCGACACGTAGGAGACATCCTGCGTGATGACGTGCGCGATTTCGAAGCCCTTGTCCACATGCATCACGCGGAAAAAGCTGAGCATGAGAAGACCGCCGGAAATCAGGAGGGCGGTGCTGAGGGCGACTTCCACGCTCACAAGAATTTCACGGACTCGAAGCTTACCGCCGGTCTCGGTGGAGGTTGCGGCGCCGGCTTTCAAGGAGTGCTGTATCTCAATGCCTGCGAGGCGCCAGGCGGGAAACAGGCCGCCGGCAATTGCGGAGAACCCCATTGCAAGTCCGGCGAAGGCGAGTACGCGCCAATCCATTTGAACTTCATCGAGCCTCGGCAGCCCGGCTGGCGCAGTTGCCACGAACACCTTGAGACCCGCGTAGGAAACCAGCAGGCCGCCAACGCCGCCGATCGCGATCAACAAGAGCGCCTCTTTTAATACCAGGCTGAACAATTGTGCGCGGGTGGCGCCCAAAGCCATTCGCACCGCGGCCTCGCGATAGCGGCCGGTGGTCCGGATCAGCATCAGGTTACCCACATTCACGCAGACGATCAGAAGAACCGCGCCAACCGTTCCGAGCAGGAGCCACAGGGAGGACCGGACGTCGCGGGTAACCTGCCGCCGCAAAGGAATCAGGGTGATGGTCGTTTCCAGTTGGAACTGCCGCACCATATCCGAGAGCAAGGCATTTAGTTCAGCAATCGCTTGCGCCGATGAAATACCCGGCTTCAACCGGATGACGGAAGTATAGTTGAGATTGCCGGCCGGGCGCGCCCGCAGAGCGTCAACGCCCAGCGGCCGGAAAATCAACGGAACCTCCTCGGGGCCGAACCATCCGCCCCATTCATCGCCTTTCGGAAGATGCAGCCCGCGCGGCATTACGCCAACCACGGTGTGCGGCTCGCCGTTAACTTGAATCGCGCGGCCGAGAACAGAAGGGTCGGCCGCAAAACGGGACCGCCAGAGCGCATCGGTGAGGATCACCTCGCCGAAGTGGCCGGGCGCATCCTCGCCGGGGAGAAAATCGCGCCCAAGAGCTGGCTGTACGCCGAGTGTGCTGAAGAAATTGGACGACACACCGAGAGCGGGAAGTTTGACGGGTTGGCCCGCGCCAACCAGCGTCAATTCCTCAAATTGGGCCAGAGAAACTGCCTCGCAGGAACGGCAATGCGTGCGCCATTCATAATACTGGCGCGCGTTTACCGGGAAGTCGCCGCGCAGCCCGGCGTGAGCGGGTGGCAGCGTGCGGGCAAGATACAGGCGACCGGGATCGCGGTACTTCAGCGGCTGAAGCAACACGCCGTTGACGATAGAGAACATGGTAGTGGTCGCGCCGAGTCCCAATGCGAGCGTGAGGACCGCGATAGTGCTGAAAGCCGGACTGCGGCGCATCTGTCGAAGCGCGTACTTCAGGTCCTGGCCGAATCTTTCAAGAGCGGCGAAGCCCCACACCTCCCGGGTTACTTCCTTGACCAGCAGTTCGTTCCCAAGCTCCCTGCGGGCGCTCTGGGCCGCTTCGACGCGATTCTCGCCCCGCTCCATGTGGTCCCGCGCCGCCATGGCAAGATGCGCACGAATCTCTTCATCCAGCTCTTTATCGCACCCACGCCAGCGGCGCAATTGTGCCCAAAGATTCATTTGCGCTCAGCCCTCACTATGTTCAGCCCACAATCAAGATCCCAGTTGACTATCGCTTCAACGTGAGAGTTAACCGCGACATCCTGTTCGACGCCTCATATGCCCCCTTTACCGACGGTTCGGTGACACAGTCGCGGTCACGTGATGGTAATTATTCGTGGAACGCCCCCTTTGGG
>JBDTAT010000533.1:0-5967 GCA_039924505.1 Bryobacteraceae bacterium | reverse complement strand
TAGACCAGTTTTTCGGTGGAAGAGAACAGCGGCGCCTGCGCCTGAAGCAGCACCGGGGGCGTGAGCAGCGAAACCAACAGAAGACTGCACAGCAGCCGGGCGGCCGCCAAGGAACCATACATTACCTATTGAGTGTGGCAAATATGGAAAAGCATTGGCAACTTGGGCGCGCAGGCGCCCGTTCAGGCGTTTCTCTCGCGCCCCCACTGAACCAAGCCCGCAAGTCCAGCCGCGATCAGCGCGACGGGCCACAGATCCCAGACACGATCAATCCAGATATAACCCAGGTTCCGGAGCAGAACGACCACTCCCGTAAGGATAAGGAACAGCGCCAGCACGATGCCGCCAGAGCCGCTGCGCCGCGAACAGATGTGCCGCTGAAAGGTTTCCATGAATATCACCTGATCGGAATCGTAACAAGGACCGCGCGCGAGTTCCCGCGCTATTCGGTGAACGGCGGCGCAGAACCGGCGAAAACCCGCAATGAAGCGCACGTTGCGCGGCGGCGCCCTTTGCTTAGGCGTACCGTGACCGTGAGGGAGTGCCCATGGGCCCGCAGCCCACGAAAAACGATGAAAAACAATGCCTTTCCCCGCAAGCAGGGCCTCGGAACCGAGCCGGGACCGCAGCGAGCGGTTTCCGGCCGACCCCGGTTTTTCAACGGAGTGCCCATGGGCCTGCGGCCCACCAAAGGTGATTTTCAACCGAGCGGTTTCAGATTGAAGGGCAGTCGTCTACCAGTCCAAGCCCTAGTTTGCCAGACAAAACTCCGGCCCTACCTATAAAGACTCTAAGGTAAACACGCGATAGGTAGGGTGATGCAAGTGACTGAGATTTCGCCAGAACTGGCCGACGCCGCCGACGTGCTGAGCGATCAACTCCGTGTGCATCTCCAGCGCCTGGCGGTGCTTCTGGCGCCGCATGTGGACGCATTGGAGCGCCGTTTTTTACGCCGCTTGCAGAAGCGCGAGATTGAGCCGAAGCAGCGCATCGCCCTGGCCGCCATCACGCCCGGTTCGGCGGCCCGCATTCTGTCGGCCGGCCATCCGCCCCTCAAATTTATCGAACAGGTGGAGTATAACGGCCGCCGTCTCGCCAAGCTCAACCTGCCGCCCAGCGCCATTGTCGCCGCGCTGGCCGAGTACGACCGGCTGCTGACTCCAATGCTGCGGGCGTTGATTCCCGACGAATACGTCAATTTCCAGTGGGCCCGCGAGCAGCTTCAATTCTGCGTGATCCTGACGCTGAATAACGCGTACTATCAGGTGCGCGAGGCCGAAACGCAAGCCTTTTACGAGCTATTCCGGGTGGAGATGGAGTCTCGCAACCTGGATGAACTGGTGGACAGCTTTCTCCAAACGTTGGTACACGTCTGCCACGCCGACGCTGGCCACCTCTATTTGTTGAACGAGGACGGCAAAGCGTGGGTTTGCAAAGCGGGCGGCCCGCCGACCGGCCCCAAGGCGGAGATTCCCAATACTCCCGCGTGGACAAAGGCGTTGGCGCGTCCCCGCTATATTGACGAAAAACCGGCCGGGGCGCGCTTTCTGCTGGACCGTTCCTGGTCCCGCCGCTTTCGCTCCTGCTGGTCCGTTCCGCTCGCCACCAAGGGCCGCACCGCTGGCGTGATGCAGTTCGGATTCGCAAAGACCTATGAGTGGCTGCCGCGCGAGCAGGAGTTGCTGGCCGCCGCCGCCGAGCGCTGCCTGGTGGCGGCCGAAAAGGCGCGCTTGATGGAGGATTTGGCGGCGCGCGAGGAACAGGTCCGCCGGCTGGCCGAGCACATGCTCCACGTCGAGGAGATGGAGCGCCGCCGCATCAGCCGCGAACTCCACGATGAAGCCGGCCAGTCGCTGCTGTGTATCCGGTTGCAGATGGAACTGCTAGAGCAGTCGATGCCGGAATCGGCCGGGGAATGGCGCGACAAGCTTCGCGAAGCCCGCGACCTGACGGAACGCACGATCCTCGAAATGCGGCGCCTCATCGCCGCCCTCAGCCCGGCGGTGCTGGAGCAATTGGGGCTCGGCGCGGCGTTGCGCCAGCTTGTGAACCGTTTCCGCCGCCTTCATCCGTGCCGCGTTCGTCTGCACCTGACGCGGCTCGCGAATCTGCCGCAGAGCACCGAAATCATCGTCTACCGGCTGGTGCAGGAATGCTGCAACAATGTCGCCAAGCATTCCGCCGCCTCGCATGTAAACATTTTCGTGGCATCTGCCGATGGAAACCTAAGGCTGAACGTCGAAGATAACGGCGTCGGCTTTCAAGTGGACGAAGCGCTGGCAAGACGCGATTCCTTCGGCCTTTCCGGTATGCGGGAACGTGTCGCCTTGCTCGGAGGACGCTTCGAAATTCGCAGTCGAACGGACGGCGTCAAGAAGGATCGGGGTACAAGAATCTCCGTGGAACTGCCGATAACTAGTGAGGGGGGACGCTGACTCCCGCGCATCTACGCGCCCGTTGCGGGCGCTCTGTTTCTCGAAAATAAAAAGGATACGGAACTGGAGAGTTCCGGCAAAATCAGGCGAACCTTATGGCTAAGATTCGAATCATGCTGGCAGACGATCACACACTGTTCCGTCAAGGAATCCGCACGTTGATCTCCGCCGAACCGGATATGGAAGTTATCGGCGAAGCCTCCAACGGCGGCGACGCCGTCGATAAGGCTGCCGAAGTGCGCCCCGACGTGGTTCTGATGGATATCGGCATGCCGGGCCTCAGCAGTTTCGAGGCGACCCGCCAGATCAAGAAGAACCGTCCGGAAACCAAAATTCTCTTCCTCACCATGTATGACGACGAAGACTATCTGGTGGAGGGCATGGAAGTCGGCGCTTCCGGCTACGTGCTGAAGGACAGCCCATCGGCGCAATTGGTCGCGGCCGTTCGAGATGTCTGCCGCGGTGGCAGTTATCTCAGCCCGCGTATGCTCTCGCAATTGGTCGATGACTTCCGTTCCCGCATCAAGTCCGCCAATCGCCTGCCGCGTTTCGCCACTCTCACCACGCGCGAGCGCGAGGTCCTGAAAATGCTCGCCGAAGGAAATTCCGTGAAGGAGATTGCCTGCGATCTAAACCTGAGCGTGAAAACCGTCGAAGCACACAAGTTCAACCTGATGCGCAAGCTCGACATTCACAACAAGGCGCAATTGGTCCAGTACGCCATCCAGAAAAAGATCATCAAGATTCCCAACCTGGTCTGACCCATACCGCCGGCGCCGAGCACAACTTGCGCCGCATTACGCTAGCCGGCGCCGCGACGCGCTTTGCCCGCGCGCACTAAAGGGGCCGCGCCAAGTCCGCTCATATTTGTCCAACATTTACGCTCAGCCCCGCCGGCGCGCGATTGGCCTAGAGGGAAAAATAAAAGGTGCTAGGGTCTCGGTCTTATATGTCTTTCTTTGCATTCGGTCAAAGATGGAGTGTGGGCCAACACGCTCGACCATCGGCCGGGGAGCCCCGGCCCAGAACGTTCCGTTCGTTGTCCTCGAAGTTTTCCGTCTTCACCGCGCTGCTGATGTTTTGGATCGTTGCGACGATTCTCGGGTACGGCGTGCGCCAGCAGAGCTTCGACGCCACCACGGTTCTCGCCCTCTGCCTGGTCGTCGTGTTGGTGGCTGCCGCCATCTCGCGATTCACGCTGCGCCTTCTCGCTCGTCCCCTGTCGTTATTGCAGGACGGCATCACCTCCGTCCGCGAAGGCCGCCTGGAACCGATCCAGGTCAGCCGCACCGGCGACGAAATCGAGTTCTTGGGAGAGAGCTTCAACCGCATGATTGAGGCTTTGGCTACTTCTCAAACCGAGATCCGCCAGCATCAGGAGTTGCTGGAGGAGCGCATCCGCCAGCGCACCGAGGAATTGGAGCACGCCATGCGCCGGGCGCTCGCCGCCAGCCAGGCGAAAAGCGAATTCCTGGCCAACATCTCCCATGAACTGAGAACGCCGATGAATGGCGTCATCGGAATGATGGACGTGGTGATGGACAGCCGCCTCGGACCGGAGCAGAGGGAACAACTGGAGACGGCGCAACGCTGCGCCTACTCGCTGTTGGCGCTGCTGAACGACATTCTCGACCTGTCGAAGATTGAAGCCGGCAAGATGATGCTCGAAAAAATCCCGTTCGATCTTCGCGGCTTGGTCGAGGATTGCGTCAAGGCGCAAGGGCCGAACGCCGCACAAAAGGGGATTCAACTGGTGGCGGCTGTGATGCCGGGCATCCCGCGGCAGGTGATTGGAGACCCGCTGCGGTTGCGCCAGATTCTGGCGAACCTGCTGAGCAACGCCGTAAAGTTCACCGATCGTGGTTCGGTCCGGGTCGGTCTTGAAACCTCCGCGCCCGCCGTCGCGACCGGCGCCGGACACCTCGAGGTGCGTATTCAGGTGAGCGATACCGGCGTCGGCATTCCGCGCGACAAGCTCCCCTGCATCTTCGAGAAATTCACGCAGGCAGACGGCAGCATCAGCCGCAAGTATGGCGGAACGGGATTGGGCCTCGCCATTACGCGCCGGCTGGTGGAGATGTACGAGGGAGAGATTCGCGTCGAAAGCGAACCCGGCCGGGGCAGCACGTTCTTCGTCACGCTTCGCGTCGAAGCGGCCGGGGCCGAATCGCGCGCCGTTGGAACCGCCGGCAGGGGCCAACTCACGGAGTCCAATCGGCCGGGCGGGGACCGTCCCGCGGCTCGTATCTTAATCGTCGAGGACAATCTGGTCAATCAGAAAGTCGTCACCGCCATTCTTCGCAAGCGCCGCTACCAGGTGTCGGTGGCCAATGACGGCCAGGAAGCGATTGACATTCTGGAGCGGACCGGATTTGAAGACCCGTTTCATCTGGTGCTGATGGATGTGCAGATGCCGGTGCTGGACGGCCTGGAAGCCACGCGCGCCATTCGCCGCAACCAGCGCTGGAATGAATTGCCGGTCGTCGCCATGACGGCCCATGCCATGAACGGCGACCGTGAGCGGTGCCTCGAAGCCGGCATGAACGGTTATATATCGAAGCCGGTGAATCCGGCTCACCTGCTGGCGCTGGTGGACCAGCATCTCACTCCGATCCCCGGCGGCATACCGCCTGCCGACGGCCCACACGCCCCTAGTCCCGGTCCGCTGGCCCAGTCCCTCTCGGCGCGGCTGATGTCCTCGGATTCCGATCTTGTCGAAAGCATGCTGCATCTGTTCCTGCAACTTGCGCCGGCGCGCCTGTTGAAGATCGAAGCCGCAATCGAAAATTCCGACACCGCCGCCCTTTCGGCCGAAGCTCAAAACATTATCGCCGCCGCGCGATCGATCGCCGCCACGCCCGTCACCTCATCGGCCCGGCAGATCGACGACGCCGCCCAGCGCGCCGACTTCCACTCCGCCCGCGCCGGATTGGCCATACTGGAAGAAGCCATCCGCGCCCTCGCCGTGCAGCCCGTTTCTCTCGCCGGCGAACCCGTCGCCGGATTCTAGCGTTTGGGATGAAACAACCGCGCCATTCCGGCCGATCCGCTCCTCCACCATCATGGCCCGGAAGGCCCATCCCGGGCCGCCCGCGTTAGCAAGCCACCATGCCCCGCGGGCACGAAATCCAGGAGGCAGGCACACCCGGTGCTCTACAGGTATGATTTTCGAGGGAGCGGCCGTCCGATACGCGCCGAATCCCGCGGCCGAAGCCCTAGCCGCCCTGCCGGGGCCGCGTCCGCCGCAACCGCCGTCCATGCGGGAACAAGCGCCCGATCGATTGCCGCAGTTCGCGGTAAATCTCGTCCGGATTCTGGGTGGCATCGATGGTGACGAAGTTGTACTTCTTCGCCATCCGGTCCAGCGCGCGGATGATGCGCGTCTGATAGCGGACGAAGCTTTCATACATATCCGCACCGAAGCGCATGTCCATCCCGCTCTCCCAATAGTCGAACGCGCCGCGGCCGCGCACGACCCGCGATACGAGGTCCTGCACATCGGCGCGCAGATAATAAACCGCGTGAGGAACCA
>JBDTAT010000532.1:0-8546 GCA_039924505.1 Bryobacteraceae bacterium | reverse complement strand
CCAGTAATAATAGTAGGCCAGGATGTCGGGGAACAGGCCGAAGTCGCGGCGCGCCACATCATGGTTGCCAGGCGCCGCGATGAACAGGGCCATGTGGATGTCGTGTTTGCCGGCCACGTGCATAATTATCAGCGCAGCTTTCCCATGACGGTTACCGTGAAACAAACTCAGCGCGCCGCTGCCGCCGGCCCCAATGCTCACCTTGTAGATGCCGTCTGGAAGTTGGACAAAAACTACGACGGGAAGGAAAATACGAAGCCCAAAGGCATTATATATCTGGTAACAGGCGCGGGAGGCGCGCATCTCTACAATCCGGAGCAGCAAAGCGATCCATCGACATGGCGGGAATTCACCACGAAATTTATTGCCGCCCAGAACTCTTTCACGCTGGTGGATATCGACGGAAAGAAGTTTACGGCGAAGCAGGTAGGCGCCGATGGCAGTATCCTGGACCAATTCGCGATTACAAAGTAATTTTCCGCCAAAAGCTTGCGAGCTCCGATCTGCCTCGGCGCTGGCGAACGCCGGCGTCCGGGCATCCTCGCGGAAGTTGCCGGTCTCTGCTCCATCCCGCTTAGTCTGTCCTCGGACCTATATCGATATAGTTATTTCCTCTATAAGCTTCGTGCGTAAAAATTGCGGCGCGGCGGCAAATCGTGTTTGACCCGCAACGAGGTATCCCTATACTGAGACATGGCGGCGGCGACGAAGAGTTTCGGCTATTGGCGGAAGCGTATCTTGTGGGGTGCTACTGCCGCCTATACCATTTTTTACTTCTGCCGGGTCAACATCTCCATCGCGATTCCGCTTTTACAGAAATCGCTCGGCGCGTCCAAAACGGAGATCGGCTTCATCGCCTCGGGTCTTCAGATATCGTACGGCGCCGGCAAGTTTCTCAACGGCGTAATTGGCGACCGCGCCAACCCCCGCTATTTCATGGCCGCCGGACTGCTGCTTTCCGGATTGGCGAACCTGGCGTTCAGCCGCAGCGCCTCCCTCGCGTTGCTCGCTGCCATCTGGGCATTGAACGGCTGGTTTCAGAGCATGGGCTTTCCAGCGGGCGCGAGACTTCTCAGCCACTACTACAAGCCCAACGAGTACGGCCGCAGTTGGACCATTTTTGGCTGCTCCCACCAAGTTGGCGCCTGCCTCATTCTGGTTGCGGGAGGATATCTCGGATTGCTCGGCTGGCGTAATATCTTCGCGGTGCCGGGTCTATTTGCTGTAGCCGCATCGGCTGGTGTTGCCTGGGTGCTCCGCGACATCCCCCATAAAAATAAGGAGCTTACGGAATTTGTGCCCGCACCTCACCGGCCGGCGCTGCGGGCCGGTCTTCGCCGGATTGTGACTAACCGCTTCATCTGGGCGCTGGCCATCGGGAATCTTTTCCTGTACATCGTTCGGTATGGGTTGCTCACGTGGTCGGCCTCCTTTTTGATTTCCAATCGCGGAATGTCGAGCGTGGCAGCCGGCTGGATGCTCGGATTTTTCGAGCTCGCCGGGCTGTTTGGCGGCTTAAGCGCCGGCTGGCTCTCAGACCTGAAATCGCACGGACGCCGCGGACCCGTGATGACCGCCTATATGCTGATCCTTACCGCCGCCATTTCCTGTTTTTGGTTCGCACCCACCGGGAATAAGGCGGTGATCGGCCTTGCGATTGCCGCCTGCGGATTTTTCGTATACGGTCCCCTCATGCTGGTGAGCCTGGCGGCCGCGGCATATGCGGGGCCGGAACTGGCCGCCTCGGCTTCCGGGCTGGCGGGGCTGTTTGGTTACATCGGCGCCACACTGGCGGGCGCGGGCCTGGGCGCAACCGCCGAACACGCCGGATGGGCCGCTGTCTTCGGACTGCTTATCGGGGCCGCGCTTCTCAGCACAGTCTGCTTCGCATTCACCGCGCGCTCATCCGCGCCTTAGGGCCTTCGACATGACACACACCAAAGCTCAAAAACTTAGGAATCTCTTAAACACCGGATTCTTGGCCGCCGGGGTGGGAGCACGCGACGCTCTGGATGCGCGCCTCATCGAAAACGCCGGGTTCGACTTTGTTTGGGCCAGCAGCTTCTGCGTCTCCGTGGCTCACTGTGTTCCCGATGCCAGCATCCTGTCCATGACGCAGTTTCTTGAGGCCGCCCGCGCGATGAACGAGGCGATCGGCATCCCCATCGTCTTCGATGCGGATACGGGCTATGGCGGCCCGGCGAATGCCGCTTACGCCATGCGGAGGCTTGAGGAAGCCGGAATGGCTGCAATCTGCATCGAAGATAAATTGTTTCCCAAGCAGTCCAGTCTGCTGCCGGGCGGCGCGCACCCACTGGTCTCTATCGACGAGTTCTCTGGCAAAATTGCAGCCGCCAAGTCCGCCCAGACGCAACCGGACATGGTGGTGATCGCGCGGACCGAGGCGCTGATTGCCGGTCTCGGCATCGACGAGGCTCTGCGGCGCGCTGAAGCTTATGAAAAGGCCGGGGCCGACATGATCCTGTTCCACTCCAAAAACAAAACACCGGACCAGATCGTCGAATGCGTTAAGCGCTGGAACGGCAAAGCGCCGGTGGTACTCGTCCCCACCAATTACCCGGACCTGAACGAGCCCGCCATGGAGACGATGGGCAAAGTCAAAATGGTGATCTACGGCAATCAGACCGTTCGCGCGGCCGTGAAGGCGGTTGAGGAAGTGCTTCTAGAGATCCGCCGGAGCCGTGGCGCCCGGAGCATCGAAGGCCGCATCGCATCGGTGAACCGCGTATTCGCGCTTCAGGGTGAAAAAATCCCGGAGAAGGTGTGATGGTTTTACGTTTTGGCTTGATCGGCCACGGGGTGGTCGGCTCACTTTTCGCCCGCCTTCTGCGCGCCCACGCAGCCGAGGTGGTTTCTTATGACGTGCTCCTCGACCGAGCCGGTACGGCGGAACAAATGCGGCTGAGGATCGCCGCCGACGGGGCCCGCCCCGCAACACTTGAACAGGCGGTCCGCGAGAGTGAGTATGTGCTTGCCATCGCGCCTACCCAGGCGTGCCGTGAGGCGGCCGTGAGCGCCGCCAAATATTTGCAGGCAGGACAGGTTTATTTCGATTTCGCTTCCACCTCACCTGCCGTAAAGCGCGAGATTGCGGCCATTGTGGACTGCAGCGGCGCGCAGTTTGTCGAAGGCGTCATTCTCGGAGCCGTAGGGGCTTCGCTCGCCTGTCCCGCCATTCTGGTGGGTGGCGCGGCAGCCGAGCCGGCCGCGGATGTCCTGAATCACTATGGCCTCCGAACCCGTTTTTACTCTCTGGCGATCGGGCGGGCATCGGCGTTCAAAATGATCCGCAGCATATTTTCTAAAGGCATGGAGACGCTGCTGATCGAGACCTTGTTAAGTGCGCGGCGGGCGGACCTGCTCGATGAGGTTTGGGACGAGATCCGCGAAACGCTCGCGCCGGACCGCATGGAGCGGACGCTTGAGACGTGGATCCGTTCCCACGCGCTCAGTTCCGGGCGACGGTACTGTGAGATGCTCGAGGTCGGCCGATTCCTGAAGGAATTGAATGTGCAGCCGATTCTGACTCGCGCCGCAGCCGATGTTTTCCGTCGCTCCAACGAGCTTGGAATTGCGGCGGGATTCGAGCACGAGCCAGAGCGCTTTACCGACGTAATCGACTTTCTCGACAGCCGTTTGGCGCGTTGAGGCTGCCCGTCACCGCATGAGCGCGCCGATCGGCTGCCCGTGTATTTTCGCCGGCGCGGGCCGGGACCGCCGACGTCCACCGCGCCGGAATCCACTCCGGAATCGTTGCCATCACAAGTAAAGCCACGAACATGTTACTAATGTGGCACAACTCGGGCCGGTATAATGTCGGCTTGCGGGATAAATTGATCTACCTGTTCGCGGCGGTTGCGGGAGTGCTGCTGGTCTGGAACCTCTACACCATGTTCTACGTGCTGCCCGATGAATTGAATCAGGGTCCGGTCTACCGCATCTTTTTCTTTCATGTGCCCTCGCTATTCGTCGGCATGATCGGCCTGCTGCTGGCGATGGTCGCCAGCGTCGGCTACCTCACTGTGAAAGATTTCCGCTACGACGAGGCCGCCGCGGCAATGGTGGAAGTGGCGCTGACTTTCATGATTGCGGGTGTCGTAGGCGGCAGCATTTGGGCGCGCAGTACGTGGGGCATCTGGTGGACCTGGGACGCGCGGCTCACCTCCACATTCGCCTGCATTCTTCTCGCGGCCGGCTATCTGATGCTGCGTAAAGCCATTGAAGACCCCACCGCGCGGGCGCGCTTGTCGGCTGTCTTGTGTATCTTCGCCGGCGTGGACGTGGTGATCGTCTGGAAATCCATCGAGTGGTTTCGTACCCAGCATCCCGCGCCGGTTCTTGCGGTCCGCGGCGGGGGCGGCATGGCGCCGGGGATGGAAGCCGCTATGTACTGGAATTTTCTCGCGCTCGGGCTGCTGGCTGCGGCTCTGGTGCTGATGCGGATGCGTCAGGAGCGGATTGGCCGTGAGATCGACGCCCTGCGCCGCACACTTCGCGAGCGGGAGTAAATCATGGAACAACACATCTTCTCGGAAATGTTCTGGGGCTTTTCAGCCGCATGGCTGTTGCTGATCGCGACAGCCATCGCGTTGAATGCCCGTGGCCGCCGGCTGGAACGAAGGCTTCGAGACGTGCAGCGTGGAGCACGCGGTGGCGCCTGAGCTTATTTCTGGTAGTAGATCCGCCAGAGTTTCTTGCCGCCATCGTCGGAAACCAGCAGGCTGCCATCGTCCATCTGCAGCACCGCCACTGGTCGGCCCCACACTTCCGGCCGGCCCGCTCCGAGCATCCATCCCGTCAGGAAATCCTGCCGCGCTCCGCTGGGACGGCCATGCGAAAACGGCGCGAATGCGATCTCGTAACCCACCCGCTGCGCGCGATTCGAGGAGCCGTGAAACGCCAGGAATGCTCCCCCGCGATACTCGGCCGGGAACTGCTTCCCGGTATAAAACGTGAAGTCGAGAACCGCCAGATGCGCCGGCAGCAGCAGCATGTCCGGCACAATCGTTTTCGCTACCAGATCCGGTCTTTGGCCTCTGGTGGTCGGGTCTTCATGCGCTCCGAGGTAGGCATACGGCCAGCCGTAAAATCCGCCCTTCCGAATGTGCGTGAAGTAATCCGGCGCCAGGTCGTCGCCCAATAGATCCCGCTCCTGCACCGCGGCCCACAGCGTGTCCGTGCCCGGATACCAGTGGATCCCGATAGGATTGCGCGTGCCCGACGCGAAGATTTCGTGGCCGGAGCCATCCGGATTGTAGCGGTTGATTGCGGCGCGTGTTTCCGGATCCCCCGTCACGACGTTGGCGGACGATCCGACGCCAACGTACAATTTTTCACCTCCCCGGTCAAATAGCAGAGAGCGGGTCACGTGACCTTTGTCGAAGCCCTTCATCGACACCACTTCCTCGCCCGGTCCCACGGTCATCGCCTTCCGGTCGTATTTGTAACGCTTGATCGACGTGGTTTCGGCGATGTACAAATAGTCTTTCCAGAACGCGAGGCCATACGGCTTCAGCAGGTGATCGACCAGTTTTCTGCGCTCCGGGTTCCGTTGCTGGTGGCCGGGATCGGTGAGCACGTAAACGGCCCCGTCTTCCGCGGCGTCGCTCAGCAGGATTTCGCCGCTCGGCCCAACTATCATGAAGCGTGGCCGCGCAAAGCCGGCCGCGTATTCCTCCACATGAAAACCTGGAGGAACATGGAATGCCGCGTTTCCGGGCCGGTCGACAATCTTCGGACCGTTCTTGACTGAAGGTGTCTCATAAGGAGGCGGCAGTTGCGCGCCCTCCTGTGCCCACGCGACCGTCGCGGAAACTGCCGCCATACACACCAATGCAACCGCCCAACGACGTGGATTCATGAAAGCTTTTCTACTTGCCGCCGCCGAATAGCATTTTGAAGAACGCCCCCGGATGGAAGTGCCGTCCGGGACACTGGGGCCAAGGCGAAAAACTCATGACCTTCGTGCTACGCTCCACCCACACGGCAACCGGTTGCACCTGCGGATAAGAAAGACTCATCAGCACGCCCGAGCCGCACGCGTCGGCATTTGCGATCTGGAACTCGGAGGCGTTCGAGAAGCTGCTTTTCGGCCCCCAATCGTCCATGAACTTGTCGAACGGATAGCTCGTGGGAGACGCATGCCACATCCCGTATGCCGCCTGATAATTTCCGGCCGCCAGCAGCGATAGGAATTGCTTCGCAACACGCTCCTCCCGGTAATTATGGAAGTAGTAATAGAGGACGCCGGCGGCGATACCCACCGCCACGACGATCGCAATCGCTCGTTTGATCAGCTTCGCCCGGCGCTCTTCTCCTGCGCCGTAGCCTTCCAAATAGCCAGACATACTGAATAGCCCTACCAGTTCAGACGCGCACGCGATACCGGATGTGCCCCCGGAGCCGGCATTACTTTAGAGGGTACGTTTTGTCGTAGGAACTGGTGGCCTCGGTGGTGATCTCGAGCGCCGGCTTGAAGAACACCGTATTGGTGACGTCCATCACCACGTCCAGTCCCTTTTCTTCCGCGATCTTCTTTATTACGTCGGTCATTCTCTTTCCGACGCGCTGGAGGATCTCCTGCCGGTCGTTGTTCACGTCGGTCTGCAAATCATCCTGCATGCGTTGTAGATCGCGCTGCTTCTGCTGTCCTTCAGTCTGCACCTGAAGCCCGGCATCCTGGGTTAACTTGCCGCTCTGAAGTTGGGCTTGGAGCAGACTCAGCTCCTTTTGAAGTTGCTGAAGCGCGTCCTGGCGCGGCTTATACTTCGCCTCCATGTCGGCCTGATCCTTCTTGATCTCCGCCGTGTCAATGATGGCCTTTTGCAGATTGACGATGCCGACCTTGAGTTGGGCGGCGGCCGTCGAAGCCGAGACCAAACCCACCGCACATACGACCGCCAGATGAAAGAACGACGTCCGCGCCATATTTGAGACGAACTCCTTGAAAATGAACTTGAAGACTATTATAGCTACGGGTTGGTCCTTGCGCACCGCCAGCGCGGCTTTAGGACAACACGGCGAGAATCTCGTCCTCGCGCAGGATCAGGTACTCTTCGCCGTCGACCCGAATGTCGGCGCCGCCGTACTTGCCGAATAGTATGCGGTCGCCCTTCTTCACGGCGATACTGGCGCGCTCTCCGTTGTCGAGCAACTTGCCGTTGCCTACGGCAACGACATCGGCCTGTTGCGGTTTTTCCTTGGCCGAATCGGGGATGATGATGCTGCCGAACTTGGATTCGCCTTCCTCAATCCGGCGGACAAGAATGTGGTCATGCAGCGGTCGCATAGTCATGGATCAGTTCTCCTCGTTTGAGCAATCGGGATGTTCCGGATGAAAAGTCATTATAGCGGAATCGAGCGGTCCGTGCGCGCCAAAAAATAGCGCCGGCAAAAACCGCAGGCGGCACATGGGCCGCGAGATGTTTGTCTTTCGATCTGCGCCCGCTCACGGCCGCAGAAACCCCACTTCAATCCGGTAGAGAGCAAAGGGTGCGGCGCGCACCACCAACTGAGTCGGGAACTGTTTCGCGCCGCACTCCGTTTTGCGCGAGTTCCTCAAAAGTACACCCACCCGGGGCTTTTCTTGTCCTCGCCCTCGCCTTCCGCTGGCGCTGTTTCCGTGGAGGGAGCTAACGCCGGAGTGCCGGAGCGGGTCAAGGCGTCAAGCTCTTCTACCGCGTGTTTTAGCGTTGTGACAACGGTGTCCACGAAGGCTTTTCCAAGTCTTTCCTGGACCTTGTCTCCGTCCTCGGAAAGATTCCAAAGACCCACAATGATTTTCATCTTCGGGAAGCGGTCGCGTAATCGTTTGCTCAGAGAACGAGCGTTCAGGAGAGCAAAGGGCGGCAAGGCGCAGATGCAGACAATATCCCCAGTGTGGTGGGACACGTCGGCGAGAACGTCGAGGGGAGAGTCCGATACCAGGAGAGAAATCGTCGGGTACCCGGCTTTCTCCAGGACTTGAGCTAACATCGCGGCGGTAATTTCGTCGGCTTGATCGCTGGCCGGCAAGCAGACGACGCGCGAGCTGAATCGAGGGCCGCCTGACGGCTTTGCCGGCTCCTGAATAGTCTCCCCCTCGGTTTCGCCGGCACGCAGAGGCTCCGGCCGGTAATCGGCCAACTCGACGACTAGTTCGTTGAGGCCTTGGACGATGAACGCTTCCCGCGATGGCTCCAGCGAGCCTTGGTGCCGGTCCTCCTCCGACATGGCCAAGGCTGGGATCACAATTTGATCGTAAAGATCGACCAGCGTATTTTGTTTCAGGAAGGTCTCGCTCAGTGCCTGTACTTCTTTCTGGTCCATCGCCAGCAGCCGCTGATAAAACTGAGCTTCCGGGGCGAGCACGGGTTCGTCTCCCAGCAAAATATCTAAAAACTCCAATTGCGGAACATACCGGCCCACTACCAGCAGGCAGACAGTCAGAGGCGTGGATAGTATCAATCCCACCGGTCCCCACAGCACGGTCCAGAAGACGGCCGCAACCAGAATGGCCAAAGACGAGATTCCCGTGTGGGCGCCAT
>JBDTAT010000531.1:0-5379 GCA_039924505.1 Bryobacteraceae bacterium | reverse complement strand
GGAAACAGCTGGAGCTGGCCGGCGCCGAGGTGGTGAACTATCAAGAGACGATACGCGAAAAAATCGTCTCCTCCATCGCCGATCCGAATATCGGTTTTATTCTGCTGGTCCTCGGAGCGCTCGGAATTTATGCGGAATTTTCCGCGCCCGGAATGGTTGCGCCAGGCGTGATCGGCGGCATTCTCGCTCTGCTTGGGCTGTCTTCGCTCTCCGTGCTGCCCATCAACTGGACCGGCGCCGCGCTGCTGTTGCTCGCGCTCGCGTGCTTTGTGCTCGAAGCCAAATACCCGGCGCACGGGATACTGGCGGTGGGCGGAGCGGTCTCGATGATCCTCGGGGCGCTGCTGCTGATCAACGGACCGCCCGATATGCGCATCCACTTCGCCACGGCGCTGAGCGTCACACTGCCCTTCGCTCTGATTACCACATTCCTGGTATCGTTGGTGTTGCGCGCGCAACGCAATAAGGTAATGACGGGCGAGTCCGGTCTTCTGGACGAAATCGGCGTTGCGCATTCGGCGCTGCGGCCGGAGGGCACCATTTTCGTCCACGGCGAATACTGGAATGCCGTGTCGTCGTCCATTGTCGAAGCTGGATCCCCGGTGCGCGTGGTGGCCGTCGACGGGTTGACTCTGCGCGTTATTCCTGAAAACAGGCCTGAAAATTAGATTCCGGAAATTAAGGAGGAGTTCATGTTCGATCTGTGGGTGATTCCCTTCGTAATCATTGCGATTTACCTGTTGTCCTCGATCAAGATTCTGGCCGAATACGAACGCGCGGTGGTCTTCCGGTTGGGCCGTGTCCTTCCCAAAACCAAAGGCCCCGGCGTAATTTTTGTGTTCGCGCCGATTGACCGGATGGTCCGCATGTCCCTGCGCATCGAAGCATTTGAAGTGCCTCCGCAAGATGTTGTGACCCGCGATAACGTCACCGTGAAGGTGAATGCCGTATTGTATTTCCGGGTTGTGGAGCCGATCAAAGCCGTTCTGGAGGTCGCGAACTATCTCTATGCGACGTCGCAACTTGCCCAGACTACGCTCCGCAGCGTGTTGGGCGAAGCCGAGCTCGACGAATTGCTCAGCCAGCGCGAGAAACTGAATGTCCGCCTGCAAGCGGTGCTGGATCAACACACGGGACCGTGGGGCGTGAAGGTGACCATGGTGGAAGTGAAGCAAGTGGACTTGCCCGACCAGATGATCCGCGCGATTGCCCGCCAGGCCGAGGCGGAACGCGAACGGCGCGCCAAAATTATTCACGCGGAAGGCGAATACATGGCGGCGGAAAAACTTGCGATGGCGGCCGAAGTCATCCAGCGCCAGCCGGCAGCCATTCAGCTTCGCTACCTGCAAACATTGCTTGAAATCGGCACGGAAAAGAACACGACGGTTGTGTTCCCGATCCCGATCGATATATTCTCTACTCTAGTACTACCGAGAAAATCTAAAGAAGAGGCGAAGGCGTAGCGCAATCCCCGCATGGCCAGAAACGACGACGGAGAATTCGAGCTGATTCTGGGCAATCGCCAATTGCTCAGCGTATTTTTCATCGTGGTGATTTTACTTGGCGTGTTCTTCACGATGGGCTATATTGTGGGGCGGAACTCGGCGCCGCTTGGGTCGCTCGATATGGCGAAGAAGATCGACGCGTCCAGGTCCGCCCCCGCGGACGCTCCGACCGCGACTCCGCCGTCCGATCAACCCTCGGCCGCGGTGACGGCCCCGCCCGCCGAACGGACGCCGGCGCCGCCGGCCGGGACGAAACCCATGGGGGACGAACAGAAACCGTCCGCCGCGGTACAAGCGCAACGGCCGCCCGAAGCCACGCGATCCTCCGCGATGAGCGACGCTCCGCAAACCGGCCAGGAGTACCTGCAAGTGGCGGCGGTGGGCAAACCCGAGGCTGGAGTGTTCGTCGACGTGCTCGGCAAAAAAGGATTCAAGGCGCTCTACGCGCAGGTTCCCGGGAGCAACGTTCTCTACCGCGTGCTGGTTGGCCCGCTGACGGACGCGGCTTCCATCGCCAAGACGCGAACCGATCTTGAAAGCGCCGGCTTCAAGGGTTACGACGCCATCGTGCGAAAATACTGACTTGGCGCCCGATTCGCTGGTCCAAATCGATCGCGGCAATCTGGCGCGGCCACGGTTGCCCGAGTGGTTGCGCAAGGGCCGCACACATTTCGAGTCCATCCACAATTTGAAAACCGGTTTGCGGCGTCTTGGTCTCCACACCGTGTGCGAATCCGCGCGCTGTCCCAACATGCACGAGTGTTTTCATCGCGGCGCGGCAACGTTCATGATTCTGGGAAATCTTTGCACGCGCGGCTGCGGATTTTGTTCGGTTCCCAAGGGATCTCCCGGAAAACGCGAGTTCATTTTGGATGCCGCCGAGCCGGCCAACGTCGCGCGCATGGCGGCCGTGATGCAGTTGCGCTATGTCGTCATCACCAGCGTGAATCGGGACGACCTGCCGGATGGCGGCTCGTGGCACTTTGCCGACACCGTGCGTGAGGTGCGGCGCGCGTTGCCGGATGCGCGCGTGGAGGTGCTGACGCCGGACTTTATGGGCGATCTCGATGCGGTCGCGCGCGTGCTGGACGCGGGGCCGCACGTATTCAATCACAATATGGAGACCATCGCGCGCCTGTACCGGCGTGTGCGGCCGCAAGCCGATTACCGGCAATCGCTCGCGGTGCTGCAATTCGCGCGCCGACGCCGTCCGCAAACGCTGACGAAATCGGGATTCATGGCGGGGCTCGGCGAAACGCCAGCCGAGGTGGAGGAACTGCTGCGCGATTTGCGTTCCGCGGACGTCGATGCCGCTACCATCGGCCAGTATCTGCAGCCCACGCGCCGCAATCTCGCCGTCGCGGAGTATGTTACGCCGGCGCAGTTCGACGCCTGGCGCGATTATGGATTGTCGATCGGCTTCAAAATGGTGTTTAGCGGGCCGCTGGTGCGCAGTTCCTACATGGCCGATCGCGTCAGCGAGGAAGCCTCGCGGGCGTGAATTACGCGCTTGCTCTACTGTCGGCGTGGCTGCTGATACTCGTCTTTCCGCAATTCAACATCGCGTGGCTCGCGCCGCTGGCACTGACGCCATTGCTGATCGCCGTGGCGCGGGAACAACGCGCGGCCCGGCGCTTTTTTCTAGGCTGGTCTACCGGCATTGTCTTCTGGTTTTTCACCTGCAACTGGATTGAATTCGTGCTGGACGTGCATGGCGGCATGGGGCAATGGGGTGGGTGGGCCACCTTCGTGCTTTTCTCGCTGGCGAAGGGGCTGCACCTGGCCGTGTTCGCGCTGCTGGCCGGATGGTTGATGCCGCGATGGTGGGCCGCGCCCGCGGTGGCCGCTCTGTGGGCCGGCATTGAGCGCACGCATGGCACATTCGGATTCGCGTGGCTGACGCTCGGGAACGCCGGGATCGACTGGCCGCTGCCGATGCGCCTGGCGCCCTACGTCGGCGTGTACGGCCTCTCGTTCGCGTTCGCATTTGTCTCGACCGTGGCGGCGGTGGTCATTCTGCGCCGCTTCCGCCAAGCCGCATGGCTGTTACTGCTCGCGGTGATTCCACTTTTCCCGGCGCTGCCGCCGCCCGAGACCGGCGCCGACTTCGCCGATATCGTGCAGCCCAATTTGCCTGAGGAGTCCGCGTGGAGCTGGGGTGAATTACAATCCACCGAGCAGCGCCTGGCGGCGCTATCTCTTGAGCACGCATCGGGAGCGCGCGTGATCGTGTGGCCCGAAGTCCCCGGGCCGTTTTACTTTTATAGCGATCCCGTGTTTCGCAATCTGGCGCTGGAAATTGCGCGCAAATCGCGCGATTATTTTCTGTTCGGCACCGTCGGGCAAACACCGGCGGGCGCGCCGCTGAATTCCGCCGTTCTGATTTCGCCCCAAGGCGAAGTGGTGGACCGGTACGACAAAATGTATCTGGTGCCGTTCGGCGAATTTGTGCCGCGGCTGTTCTGGTTCGTCAATCGCATCACCAAGGAGGCCGGCGATTTCGCTCCCGGCCATCGCGTCGTCGTATTTCCGTTCGGCGCGCACAAGCTCGGCGCATTCATCTGTTATGAATCGGCGTTCCCGCATCTGGTGCGGCGCTTCGCGGCCGGCGGCGCCGACGTGTTAATCAACATTTCGAACGATGGATATTTCGGGCACAGCGCGGCGCGCGAGCAGCACCTGAGTCTGGTGCGAATGCGCGCGGCCGAAAACCGGCGCTGGATTGTGCGCGCAACCAACGACGGCATCACGGCCGTCATCGACCCCGCCGGCCGCGTGTCCATCCGCCTGCCGCTCTATCGCGAGCAGACGGCGAAGATGCTGTTCGGATACGTGGAGCGGCAAACGCTCTACACCCGCTTCGGCGATTGGTTCGCCTGGAGTTGTCTGATTGCGGCGCTGGCGGCGGCGCGCGGCCGGTGGCTGATGGACCGGGCGCTACGGCGTTTCCGGCCACGCATGCCGGGGATAACGCCGGCTTAGGGTTTGTCGGGAAATAACCGTGCCAACCGCTCCCTGTGGTCGCGGCTCTGTAGCCGATTCCGATGGGCGAGATGGCATTGTTATTTCGTGACAGACGCTTTCATGCCGGAAAAATCCTGAATCCGCGGCGCCACCGATGGCGCCCGACCCAATTCGATTCAACGCTTGATAAGCTCCCGAGGAGCTTTGATTTAACGTGCAGACTCATTCTGCGCTAAATTAAAACTATGACTGGCTCGCTTGAGAAAGCTTTGCAGCGCGTTGAGGCACTCTCACTCGAAGAACAAGACGCAGTCGCATCCCAGATTCTCGCGTCCTTGGAGGATGAAGAAGCCTGGACGCGCCGGTTCCGCGAGACACCCGCGCTCTTGCGCTCGCTCGGCCGGGAAGCGGTTGATGAACACCGGCGAGGTGAAACGCGTCCGCTGGACGAACTCATCGGATGAATTCGTTCACGTCGCGGCGGTTTCGCGATGGATTCGCCACCCTCCCGAGGCGCGTGCAACGTCAGGCTCGCAGCGCCTATCGGCTGTTTCGGCAGGATCACTTCCACCCGAGACTCAATTTCAAGAAGGTGGACGGCCAAGACGACGTCTACTCTGTGCGCGTCGGCCTCGGCTATCGGCCCCTCGGCCAGAAAGTCGGCAACGACATTGTCTGGTTCTGGGTCGGGCCGCATGCCACCTATGACAAGTTGATCCGAATACCCAACGACCCGATCACGCGGGAGGCGGCTGGCAGTCGCAAAGATATTCAAAAACTGATCGAGACCGTACGGCCGCTCCGGTCGAAACACGGTTGGGCGCGTGTCCGCCTATCGACGGGGGCTGAAAGGCGCGGACGGGACGCCCGGCAGGAGTCTATTTCAGCTCCCCGCGGCTCGCCGCTCCCT
>JBDTAT010000530.1:0-3988 GCA_039924505.1 Bryobacteraceae bacterium | reverse complement strand
GAAGGCTGGCTCGAAGGCTATCTCCTGACGGGCCGCCACGGGATCTTCAATACGTACGAGGCGTTTGCCCACATCATCGGCTCCATGTACAACCAGCATGCGAAATGGCTCGAGAAGTCCAAGCTGGAACTCCACTGGCGGGCTTCCATCTCCTCGCTCAACCTCCTGATCACGTCGCTCGTCTGGCGCCAGGACCATAACGGCTTCACCCATGAAGATCCCGGCTTTCTGGATCTCGTCGGCAACAAGAGCGCGGAAATCACGCGCATCTACCTGCCTCCGGATGCGAACTGCCTGCTCAGCGTGGCGGACCATTGCCTGCGCAGCCAGGACTACGTCAACGTGATCGTTTCCGACAAGCAGCCGCACCTCGTGTACCTCGATATGGATGCCGCCGTCATTCACTGCACCAAGGGCATCGGCATCTGGGACTGGGCCGGCAACGATGCCGGAGCCGAGCCGGATGTCGTTGTGGCCAGCGCCGGCGATATCCTGACCGAAGAGGCGTTGGCCGCCGTCGCCATTCTGCGCGAGCACCTCCCGGACCTGAAAATCCGTTTCGTCAACGTCGTGGATTTGTACCGGCTTCAACCCGATACCGAGCATCCGCACGGTCTCTCCAGCCGGGACTTCGATTCGCTCTTTACCACCGGCAAACCCGTCATTTTCAACTTCCACGGATACCCCTGGCTCATCCACAAGTTCACCTATCGCCGGACGAATCACGCAAACATTCATGTGCGCGGATACAAGGAGAAGGGCAACATAAACACTCCGCTGGAACTCGCGATCCGCAATCAGGTCGACCGCTTCAACCTGGCGATCGACGTCATCGACCGCGTTCCCAGGCTGCAGAGTTCCGGCGCCCATCTCAAGGAGTGGCTAAAGGGACAGATCATCGAGAGTATTAACTACGCCTACACCGAAGGCGTGGACAAGCCCGAAATCCGGAACTGGAGCTGGCCATCGGCGCAATAGACGTTCATCGGCCGCCGGTCACACTGGCAAAATTCTTCCAGGCTTTCTTCTATCTCCATTTCAATCAGTACTCTATCTCCGCCTCCACAAATCCGGACCGTTCGGAATACGCCCTGTCCGTGCTATGAATTGAAGCGCAAGGAGACACTATGACGTCAGCCGCTCAACTCAACGACACCGGCACCAAAGCCGAATTTGCGCCGATGCCTTCGCCGATAGTACTCAGTAAGCGTATCTCGCACCATCGGAATCGGCTACCGAGCCGTGACCGTAAGGGAGCGGTTGCAGGGTTATTTCATGACGAACCCCAAGCGCAGGCGCGCCGTATGGAAATCGCTCCACGTTGCAGCCCAGCATTGGCTCCGTTTCGCAAAAACCCATCGCACCCCGGCCTCGGGCAGCCCAGCATTGGCTCCGTTTCGCAAAAACCCATCGCACCCCCGCGGCCTCCGGCAACCCAGCATTGGCTCCGTTTCGCAAAAACCCATCGCGCGGCGACCGCGGCCATCGAAGCAGCGCTCGTCTCCGCGCCCCAACGAGCGCAGGATGCGGCGCGCGCGTCATAGAAACAAGGAACCGCGCCGCACTCCGTCTTGTACGGTTCCACGGAAGTACAATAGATAAATGTCTCTTGTAGTGGTTGGCTCCGTTGCCTACGATAGCGTCGAGACGCCGCATGGCAAAGTGGACCGGATGCTGGGCGGCGCATGCACTTATATCTCGCTCGCCGCCAGCTATTTCACCAAAGTGCGCGTCGTCGCTGTGGTTGGTGAAGACTTCGCTCAGGCGGATTCCGATTTCCTTCTCAGCCGCGGCATCGATCTCGAAGGCCTCGAGCGCGTGCCCGGGAAAACATTCTTCTGGGCGGGCGTTTATTCGCCGGACATGAACGATCGCACTACGCTCGCGACCGATTTGAACGTGTTTGCCGATTTTCAACCCAAGCTCCCCGCCGGCTATCGGACGCAGCCCTATCTGCTGCTCGGAAACATACAACCCGCGTTGCAGCGCGATGTGCGGTCGCAAATGCGCAGCCTTCGTTTCTGCGGCGGCGACACTATGAACTACTGGATTAACGATTTTCGCGCCGAGCTGCTCCAGACCATCCGCGAATGGGATTTCCTGCTGATCAACGATAGCGAAGCCCGCATGTTATCCGGCGAAGACAACTTGAAGCGCGCCGCGCGCGTCATCCTTGACATGGGACCCTCCGCCGTCGTCATAAAGCGCGGCGAATTCGGCGCCATGTTGTTTCAACGCGATTCTTACTTCGTCGTGCCGGGCTATTTGCTGGAGCAAGTGTTCGATCCCACCGGCGCCGGCGATTGTTTTGCCGGCGGCTTCGCCGGTTACCTCGCCGAGCGCGGCTTCGATTTGGGGCGCGGCCACATCGGCCGCCGCGAACTACGCCGCGCCGTCATCTATGGTTCCGTGATGGGCAGCTTCTGCTGCGAGAAATTTGGAGTCGACCGGTTCCGGACCTTGACACGCGAGGAGATTGATGCCAGGTTCGAAGAGTTCCGCGGCTTCACGGAATTTTAAGCGGAAAGGGCGTGGACCGGCGCCGCTCGAATGGGTCGCGGTCGCGCCGTGCATCGCCGCCCTCAGCGCCGCCGCCGTCTGGTGGTTCTACCGGCGCGGATTCATCCTTTATTATGGCGATGCGGAGTCGCGCCTGGACCACGCCCGCCGCATCCTCGATTCGCGCACGCCCGGCTACGATCAGCTCGGCACGGTATGGCTGCCTCTGCCGCATGTGTTGATGCTCCCATTTGTGACGCACAACAGCTTGTGGCGCAGCGGTCTAGCCGGCTCTATCCCGGCGGCCGGCTGTTTCATCATCGCGTGCCTCTTCCTGTTTGCCGCTGTCCGCCGTATCTTCGATTCAAGAGCAGCGGCCCTCACCGCCGTCGCGCTTTTCGCGCTGAATCCGAATCTGCTCTATCTGCAATCCATCCCGATGACCGAGCCGGTTTTCTTCGCCGCTCTCGCCGGCCTGTTGTTTTCCACCGTCTGGTTCGCGCAGAGCCAATCGATCTTCGCAATTTTGCTGGCTGCTTTGTTTTCCAACGTCGCGTCGCTCTCCCGCTACGACGGCTGGTTCTTGATTCCGTTCGTCACGCTCTATGTCCTGATCGCCGCGAAACGCCGGCGCTTGGGCTATGCGATTCTGTTCGGCGCTTTGGCTTCTCTCGGGCCTCTCTACTGGCTGGCGCACAACTGGTATTGCTGCGGAAATGTGCTGGCGTTCTACAATGGCCCCGGTTCCTCCAAAGCGATTTATCAGTCGTTTCTCGACAAAGGGATGGCCCGCTATCGCGGCGATCATGATTGGCGGGACGCGTGGCTCTACTTCCGCTCGGCCGCGCAATTGTGCGTCGGCTGGCCGCTCATGGTCATCGGATTGTGCGGTATCGCCGCCGCACTTTTCAAGCGTGCCGTCTGGCCCATCGTGTTTCTCGCTCTCGCGCCGGTGTTTTACGTGCTTAGCGTTTACAGCTCCGGATTGCCGATCTTCGTCCCGCAGTTATGGCCGCACAGTTGGTACAACACGCGCTACGGTCTGGCCGTTCTTCCCGGACTCGCGCTCGCCGGCGGCGCTCTTACCGCCCTCGCGCCCGCGAAACTACGCCCGCTCGCGGCGGTCCTGATTGTCGCTGCGGGCATCTCGCCCTGGCTGGTGTATCCGAGCCATGAAGCCTGGATATGCTGGAAGGAGTCGCAAGTGAATTCCGAGGCCCGCCGCGGCTGGACCCATCAGGCAGCGGAGTTTCTCGCGGCCCACTACCAGCGGGGCACTGGAATTTTGTCGTCGTGCGGTGGAGACTTGCCTGGAATTTTTCGCGAAGCCGGAATCCCGCTCCGGGAAACGCTGAATGAGTGTAATGGGCCGGCTTGGGCGGCGGCGATGGCGCGTCCCGATCTGTTCTTGCATGAGGAATGGGCCGTCGCAATTTCCGCCGACCCGGTTGCCGCCGCCATCATGAAGGCGCAGCGCCACGGGCCGCAC
>JBDTAT010000529.1:0-3502 GCA_039924505.1 Bryobacteraceae bacterium | reverse complement strand
GAGAAGGGTCTGGCCCAAAACTCGCTTGACGCGTACGGGCGGGATTTGGGGCGGTTCGCGGCCGCATTCCGGTCAGCGCCCGAACGAATTCCCGGAGTTGCGGAAGTGCGCCGGTACGTGGATTCGCTCTATGCGCCGGTTGCGGATGGGGATGCGGTGCGCGCCGCCCCCCTTGCGCTTTCGAGCCGTTCGATTGCCAGACACCTTTCCGCGCTGCGGAACTTTTACCGGTTCCTGCTGAGCGAGGGCGCCGTCAAGTCCGATCCGACCGAGTTTCTGCCGTTGCCCAAACTTTGGTCTACGTTGCCGAAGTATTTAAGTCCGCAAGAGATCGACGTGCTATTGGAAGCCCCAGACCCGGCGAAGCCGACGGGGGTCCGCGATCGCGCCATGCTGCAACTGCTGTATGCGACCGGCCTGCGGGTAAGCGAGCTGTGTCATCTGGAGGTCGCGGACCTGGCGGCCGAATTCGGCACGTTGCGGGTTTGCGGCAAGGGCAATAAGCAGCGGCTGGTCCCGGTTGGAAAGCATGCCTTAAAAGCGATTGAGAACTACATGGCGTCCGGCCGGTCCGTCTTATTGAAGGGGCGGTCCAGCCGGTATCTGTTTGTAACCGCCCGCGGCGGGTCGATGACGCGCCAGGGCTTCTGGAAACTTCTGGCCGGTTACGGCAGAGGCGTGGGAATCTTTAGGGCTTTAACTCCGCATGTGATCCGGCACAGCTTCGCTACCCATCTGGTGGAAGGCGGCGCGGATTTGAGGAGCGTTCAGGCGATGTTGGGACACTCGGACATTTCGACCACCCAGATTTACACCCACGTTCTGCGCAGCCGGCTTCGTCAAACTATCGACCAGCACCACCCGCGCGCGTGAGGCGCCAGATCCTGAGTCAACCATTGAAAGCGATGAATTCATGAGCGATTACCTGTTCATGCTGGAGAACCACCTGAGCACGGAGCAGACCCGCGTGCTGGAAGAGTTACAAGCGTATGCCGCCAAAGCGAATGTGAATTTGTTTCTGGCCGGCGGGGCGATGCGCGACATGCTGGGCGGCTTTCCGATCCGCGATCTGGACTTCACGGTGGAAGGGCCGGCCATTAAAATTGGCAAAGCCATCGCCGAGAAGACGGGCGCCGCGGTCGTGTCGGTGGACGACACGCGCAAAGCGGTGGAATTGAGGTTCTCCGGTGGAGTGACCGCGGAAATTTCCATGGCCCGGCAGGAGCGGTACGCCAAGGCCGGAGGGCGTCCGGTGGTGACGCCGGCGACGATCCACGAAGACCTGCGCGGGCGCGATTTCGCGGTGAATTCGATTGCGCTTTCCCTCAACCGGGCCTCGCGCGGGCTGCTGCTGGACCCCAACAACGGTCTGGCGGATCTGGAGCGGAAGGAGCTGCGGGCGGCGGGCAACTATGTTTTCTACGACGACCCGGTGCGTCTGCTCCGGCTGCACCGGCTGCGCGTGCGCCTGAATTTCACTATTGAGGACCGGACCCGCATGCAGTACGAAAATGCGCGCGAGGCGCAGATGGAGGCGCACATCGGCGCGGCCGCGCTCGGGCGCGAACTGCGGGCGATTGCGGTGGAGGCCAATGCCGGCGAGGTGCTGCACACGCTGGCCGAGGAGCGGCTTCTGAAATTGTACTCGCCGGCGCTTGAAGGCGCGAAGCTGAATCAGCAGGGTTTTGCCAAGCTGCTGAAGGCCCGGCAACTGGTGCCCGCGGGGATTCAGTTCTATGCCGACGATCTGCCCTTGTTTCTCTATCTGCTGACCGAAAAGCTCAACGCCAAGGAGACGGCGGCGCTGGTGGAGAAGGCGGCGCTGGAGCGCGCGGAGACCGGCGCGTGGCTGAAACTGGAGGCGAAATCGAAGAAACTCGAAAAGGAATTGAAATCCGCGAAGCTGACGAAACCGTCGGCTCTTTATCAGGCGCTGGTGAAGGCCGAGGGCAATCAGATTCTGTTCCTGCTGATCTATTCGCAGCAGCGGATTATTCACGACCGTCTGCGGAATTATCTGCAGAAGTATTTGCCGGCCGCGCAGGAGATCGCCGACAACGAACTGGAGGGGCTCACCGACGCCAAGCCGGGGACGCCGAAGTTCGCCAAGGCGAAGGAAGAACTGATCTACGCGCGCCTCGACGGACGGTCTAAAAAACCCGCGCCGCCGGTGGAAGAAGCGCCACCCCCGGGTCCGGGGATGGCGCGGGCGCGCGGATAGGCGCCGAACGGTTTATCGCCACCAGAGGCCATTGTCAACCTGAGAGACTCACTAGGTTGACAATTAGGCCTACTCCGGTTGACAATGTGGATGGTGGTCAGCCAACGGGATGCGGCGCGCTCCAGTATTACTCGCTCACCGGCGACACGCACACGCGCGCACGATGTCCGCGCATTCATCCTTTCAAACGTTGAAAAACATCCAACGGATGTGTCCACCGTAGCCGCGGCGCATTTTGGTATCAGCCGCCAAGCTGTCAACAAGCATTTGAAGAAGCTTGTGCTGGAGCAGGCGCTCAATCCCGCGGGTAAAACTCGCAATCGATCGTATAGATTGGCTGCGCTGCCGGAATGGACTCGGCTCTTCAAAATTGTTCCAGGACGGGAAGAAGACCAGGCATGGACTCAAGCAGTCGCGCCGGCGCTAGGAAGTCTTCCTCAAAACGTGCATGACATCTGGCACTTTTGTTTCACTGAGATGTTCAACAATGCTATCGATCATTCGAACGGCTCGGAAATTCTGATCACCCTCCGCCGAACGGCATTGAATACCGAGATGATGTTGGAGGATAACGGCGTGGGAATCTTCCGCAAGATCCAAGCAGCCATGAATTTGGCCGATGAACGCCACGCCATTCTGGAACTGGCGAAAGGAAAGCTCACCACCGATCCGGAGAAGCACACCGGTCAGGGCATCTTCTTTACGTCGCGTTTACTCGATCCATTCGACATCCTTTCCGGGGGCGTTTTCTTTACACACAACTACGACTCACACGAGGACTGGATAATTGAACGGCCGCAGGCAAGCCCGGGAACGACCATCTTCATGAAACTCGATAACCACACGTCGAGAACCTGCAAGTCGATTTTCGATCAGTACTCGTCGGGATCGGATTACGCATTTACAAAAACCGTGGTTCCCGTGAAGCTTGCACAGTACGGAGAGGACAAGTTGATCTCGCGCTCGCAAGCGAAACGGCTGCTGGTTAGAGTGGAACTTTTCAAATCGGTCGTGTTCGACTTCGAAGGGGTGGAGGCGATTGGACAAGCTTTCGCCGACGAAATTTTCCGGGTATTTGCGCGAAGGCATCCTGAGGTGGAACTGATCCCAATTCACGCCAAGGCACAAATACAGGGAATGATCCGAACTGCGCTTTCGGGAGGCGGGTTGGAAGGCGGAGGCGTATAGCCTATTCCGCTATCCAGCGGTCCGGCCCGGTGACGGCGGGCAAGCCGGTCACTTCCGCGGCGCCGAGGCCGTGGCGTTGTTGCGCGAAGGTGG
>JBDTAT010000528.1:0-11231 GCA_039924505.1 Bryobacteraceae bacterium | reverse complement strand
GATGCTCCAATAGGACCGGGCGCGCGGCGGGGTGGCGCTCCAGAAGGCGCACCAGCTCGGCGCCGCCATATCCGCGAAACCCGACAATCCCTACTGGGGTACACATGATTATTTATTCACTGCTATGAATAAATATACCATTTGTCAGCGGCCCAGATACAGGTCGCGGCCCTTCACAAGCGCCTCGATTTTGCGGTCGGCGATGGAGCGTTTCAGCATCCAGAGGCCGCAATCCGGATGCACCCAGCCGAGGCGTCCGGCGCCGAGCGTTTTTTCCGCGCGTCCGATGCCTTGGGCGATCTCCTCGGGCGTTTCGACGCGATTCACCTTGACGTCGACGACGCCGATGCCGATCCGGATGCGGGCGTCGACATCTTGCAGCGCTTCGAGATCGGCGGCGGGGCGGTGCGCCAGTTCGAGAACCAGATGATTGGCGTGGAGAGAATTAAGAAAGTCGGTGAGGGCGCGCCAGTGGCCTTTCTGGATGGTCTGGCCGCCATAATTGCCAAAGCAGAGATGGACCGCGCGCTCGCCGTCGAAGCGGTCGAGGACGGTATTGATGGCGGCGGCGGCGAGCGGCGCGTCGGCCGGGTTACCGGGGATATTGGCTTCATCCACTTGCAGACAGGCGCAGGGAAGGCCCGCGACTTGATCGGCGAGGACGCGCGCGATGGCCATGGTGAGGGCGGGGAAGTCGTGGTAGTGGTTGTCGAGCAGGCTGCGCGAGAGCATGTACGGGCTGGTGACGGTGAACTTGAACGGGCCCCCGGAAACGCCCGCCGCAGACTGGCAATCGGCCAGAAGGTTGAGGCCACCCTCGCCCAGTTCGCCGGTGACGACGGCGGCGGGCTTGCGGCGGAAGCCCATGGGTTCCAGGCGCGAGAAGGCCTCCCAATCGCGGCGGCCAAGCTGCGCGCGCGCGCCCGACATGGGGCGGACGAAGTAGTCGATCATGCCGTTGGTGTCGGGGTGATTGACGTCGAAGCGGTATAGCTCGCCATCGGTGGGGAGGTCGATGCCGGCCTGGCGCTGGATGTCGAAAATGACGCGGGTGGCGTCGAGGCGGGCTTGCTCGCTCGGCAGCGCGGCCAGCCAGTCGGGGACGGGATAAGAGCCGACGGTGGTGGTCAGAATATGCGGTTGCGGTGTCATGGGCTGTTTCAGGGGCTGAACTTCCCATCATACCCGCGGGGACGGCGCGCGCGCCGGAGTTAAAGCCCGGGGACGGCGAAGGCGGATTGGAGGGCGTCCCAGAGATCGCGATTTGGTCCGTCGTAGGTCAAGGCCCAGAGCGCGACGCCGCCGAGGTTTTGGGCGTTGACGAGGAGGTACTTGGCGGTGAGGGACTCCGCATCCTCGTACCAAACCTGCCGCCACCCGGTGGGCGTCTGGTAGGCATACCACGGAGAAGACGATGCGACGTCCCAATTTCTGCCGTGGAGGGCGGCGGCAACCTTCGCGTCCTTGTATAGCACCGGACGGCCGGACCCGGTGGCAGCCGCGAACGGCGTACTATCGCGCGTGGGCCAGCCGTAGCCGTAGTAGGGAACGCCGAGCAACAGCTTTCGCGGGGATATGCCCTGGTCGATCCAGGTTTCAATGGACTTGCGCACGCCGATGGGACCATCGAGCGGAGCGACGGGGCCGGCGCTCGGGCTTCCGGTCCAATGATAGTCGTAGGCCATTACTACCAAGTAATCGCAGTCCGCGGCCAGCGCGGCGCCGTCATAGGATTTAGCCCAATCGATTGCTGGCAACGTTACCGAGACGGCGGCTTCCGGAACGCGGGCGCGTAGCCGAGCGCCCAGATCGGAGACGAACTGCGAGAAATTGGCGCGCTGGGCGCCGGGCACCATTTCGAAATCGACGTTAATTCCGGCGGCATTGCGCCCGGCCGCGAGGGTGACCAGGGCACGTATGAATGCGGCGCGCTTTAAAGGATCGGAGAGGAGTTGCGCGTTGGCGGTTCCACCCATGTTTGTAGCTGTTAGAACCGGCTTCACGCCGGCCGCTTGCGCAACGCCCATTAGTCCGGTGGTGGCCCAATCGTGCGCGGCGGCGATATTTCCGGTTGCCGGATCGGCCTCCGCGCTGAAATAGGCCACGTGCGAAAGCAGCGCGAAATCGTAAGCCTGAAAGCTGTTGCCGGCCCAATACGGGTGATAGCCAAATACCTTGCGAGTCAACACGCTATTACTGTAACGCGCCCGTTAAGAAATAACCTATCCAACGGCTCCCTCGCAGTCGCGGCTCGGAAACCCCATTTACGAGTGGTATTCGGGAAATGCCAGGTTATTTCCCGACAAACCATAGAGCGCGTGTTCGGGGCTATTGCATCGGCAGCACGACGGTATTGCTGGTCCGGCCGTTCACCGTGACGGTTAACGGGACATTCGAGGCGGGGGGCAGGTCGGCCGGAACCTGGAAGGTCGTGATCACAGTTCCGACAAAGCCGGTTGCGGCGCCGGTCCAGACCGGTGGAACCTGGTCGCTGCCGACGTTGAGCTGCACCGGATCGACGGAATTGAAAACAGGGCTCGCGGGGATCGCAAAACCATCGACGACCGGTTGATCGAAGGGGCCGAATCCGGTTCCGAATACAGTAAGCGTCTCGCCGGGCTGCGCCGGATTGCCGGCGGTAACCGGAGTGCCGTCGGCGTGGCTGGCCGTTACGTACGCCTGATCGTTCGCGGGGCGGCTGAAGAGTCCGGGAGAATTACGCGAGACCGTGAAAGCGGCCGAGACGTCGGGTTGACCCGGCGTATGAACCGTCAAGCTGTAATCGCCATCGGTGAGCTCGACCGGCACTTGGGCGTTAATCTGTTCGGGCGAAACAAACATCAAAGGAAGGATCAGATCTCCGGCGGTGACCGTGACATTGGAAATAGTTTGAGCGAGCGGGTTCGTAGGGCCGACGGCAAACACGGGCGCGAGGCTCTCGCCGTAGATGGAAATGATAGACCCCGGCGCTACGGCGCCGTCCGGCGTGATGCCTGCCGCATTCCGGACACCGGCCGGCGCAATGTAAGGAATCCGGTCAAGCTGGGCAATGGCGCTTCGAGGACCGGACATCTGGAGGGCGGCGACCGGGTAAGTGCCCGTGAGATCGCCCGCCCAGCGGCGGAATTTGAAGCCGGCATTTGGGTTAGCGGTAACGGCCACCTGCGCGCCGGCCGGATAGTACATGTCGGCCGACGATGGAGTGAACTGGAACGTGACGCCGTTGGCCGGATCGGCCGCCGCGGTCAGCAAGTAGGAGGTTTGATAGTTCGCAAGAATGGTCTGGCTATCGGCGTTGAAGGAGACCAAACGGGAATTGATGGATCCGCCGTCGGACCAGGATTGGAAATCCCAGCGCGCGCCGCCGTTCAATGGAAGCGAGGCCGGCGCCGAAATCTGAATCTGTGCGCCGCTTGGCCGGTTGACCACGCAAGGCGTCTGGCAGGTGTTGCCGTCCACCTGGAAGCTGAGGCCGGTGGGATTACTCGTAATGGTTGCCTGGCTGAGCACCGCATAGGTGGCAATGAGGCGCGTCCCGCCCTGGGCGACGGTTACGCTCTGCGCCGCTGGGCCGCCGTTCGACCAGTTCTGAAAAACCCACTGCCGGCCCTTGGAATCGGTGTCGGTGGCGGGCGCGGTAACCTGATGCGTGGAGCCGACCGCCCAAGTGAAATTGTAACTGGGCCAGTTGGTCCGGCCGTCGACCGTGAGTTGCAACCCGTTGGGACTGGTCAGGAAAGCGGTTTGGGTTCCGGGAACGAACTGCGCGGTGAGCACGGTCTCGGTTCCCAGATGGGTGTCGGCGGTAAAACTCGCGTTAGGGCCGAGGCCGCTGCTCCATTGGCTGAACACCCAGGTGTTGCCGGAGGTGTCGAGCTGCGGGGAAACGCCCGAGATCACATGGTTCGATCCAGGCTGGAAATCGAACTCGCCATAACAGAGCGGCACGATGGTCGAGGGAGCGCCCGGCGGAAGATAGAGGTTCGGCTGGCAGGGCGAAACTGGAGAAGTCGGGGTGGGAGTGCGGTCCACAAGAACCTGAAGGCCCGGTGGAACGGTTTGGAAAAGCACCCGCTTGGCGGGTTGGAATGCCGCGTAAATGCTCGCGGGTCCGGCGAGAGTGAAGCTGGACAGATAAGACGGCGTCGAGTTTCCGTTGATGGACCACCCGGAAAATACGAAACCGGGAAACGGAAAAGCGTTCAGTGTGACCGGCCCGGCGCCCAGGTACGCCGTCGTGCTGGTGGCGTAACAGGTTCCCGCCACGTAAACCAGTCCAGGGAGAAGCACTCCAGGCGGGATCGACCCAGGCGACCCACCGCACGTAATCGGGGCGGAGTTCGCGTTGAAAAAACCGATATTGACGCGATACGCCACGGTGACAGTCGCGGTTAGCGATGTGACAGACGGACTGGCGGTGACGGTCTGGACAGGTCCGGTGGACAATAGGTCGCCGGCATTATCGACCCAGCCTCCGAACGACCATTGGCTGGATCCATCCGTATTGGTTTGCACCGGGGTCTGAACCTGCCCGACCGGGGCCATATCCAGGTAGAACTGCACGATATGCTTGCTGCCGGCCGGCCAAGTGAAGGCCTGCGGACCGACATAAACTTGTCCGTCGACAAGGAAGCGCGGGCCCGGGATGGAGGCGCCAATCAGGATGGAGCTGACACCGCTCTGGGCCGATAATGACCCAACCGAAAATAGAATCAGCAAGATAGAAGAAAAACGATTCATTGTGGTTTTGCCCCTACATCCTTTATGTTTAGAAACCGGTTCGGCCATGTACACGCTTTCATCATCGGCAACACTAGGACTGAGCGACTTCTAGTCCTATGGGATTATCGACAGGGCTAACGAAGATCTTTAGCGTGCCGGAGTGGCTAATGCGCTGGCCGGGTAATCGTCGGTGAGTGCGCCGGGCTTGGGCACCAAACGATTGATCTCACGGAGGATTGGGAAATTGGCATCGCGGTGGGATACGGGCGGTTAAGCGCGGCGTGATCACCGGACGGGGAGTTTTACGTTCGAGCTGCTGAACGAGCAGGCCAGGCCACGGCGCCAACGCAGGCGGGAACGGTGTAGTTAAAAAAAGCGGCCAATCTCCCGGCTGGATCTGAACGCGGCCAGGATGCGGTCCGAGATGGAGCGGCGAAAGCTGCCCAACACCGCGCAGAATAGCAACACTACGGGGGATTTCGCCGGCGCGGTCCGGGCGCTTCTGGACGCTGGTGCGGCTCTACCGCCGCATGCGGAGGAACTGGAGCCCAGCGATGCCGTGCTGGAGTTGCTGCCGTGAAGTGGAACAAATGCTCCCTATCCGTAGTGATCCCCGCCTGCGTGTATATAGGAGCGGGCGCCATCGGCTTTGCTTACCACCTCCCCGGCTTGCTGGCGTTTCAATACGACGGCCTCTGGATCGAACGCACCGAGTTGGCAGCGATTGCCGGTGGAGCATTCGTGCTCCGAGGCCACAACTGGGCGTGCTGGCTTGCGCTCGCCTGGATCGCATTCCACGTGATTCCGAGCGCCTTTCACGCGTTCCGTGAATTCGCCATCCACTGTTTGTTCTGTGCCGCGATTGCCGGGACTCCCGCCACCTGTTCCGGCTACCTGGATACTCAGGGCCATCCTGGAACATGCTCCGGTTTTCCGGCCCCCGCATGGTATCCTGTCGGCGGTGATGCCAAAACGCCTTCTCCTTTCCTTGCTGGTCGCGGTGTGTCTGCTGCTTCCGGTGGCCCGCGCGCAAACCATCAACGCCTCTCTTTCCGGCATCGTTACCGACACGAGCGGTGGAACCATCCCGGGTGCGGCAGTTCGCATCGTGAATGCCGCCACCGGCGCCGAAGTCACCCTCACCACGCAGGCGGACGGAGGATTTGTCGCCCCTTCCCTGCATGCGGGCACGTGGTCGGTCACCGTTACCGCGAACGGATTCAAGACCGCGCGGCGCAACAACGTGACGCTCGACGTCAGCCAGACGGCCCGGCTCAATCTGGTTCTCGAAGTCGGCGCGGTTTCGGAAACCGTGGACGTGACCGCGCGGGCGCCGCTGCTCGATTCCACCACCTCGTCCATTGGCGAGGTGATCGACTCTACCAGCATCGCCAACCTGCCGCTGAACGAGCGGAATTCTTACTCGCTGGTGCTGCTGGCGCCCGGCGTCACCGGCTCGCCCGCGCTGAACTATAACGGCGTAAACATTTCCGCCAATGGCGGCCGCCCGGGCAGCAACGAAATTTTGCTCGACGGCGTGCCCTCGGCCCCGCCCGGCGGGACGCCCATCAACGTCTTCAGTATTTTCCCGAGCGTCGACGCCCTCCAGGAGTTCCGCGTCCAGACCTCCAACTATTCTCCCGAGTTCGGACGCAGCGGCGGCGGCATCGTGAACATGATCTACAAATCCGGCACGAATGCGATCCATGGCAGCGTCTACGAGTTCCTGCGGAATTCGGTGCTGGACGCCAATTCGTTCTACAGCAACTTGAACGGCGTTCCCCTTGCCAGTTTCAAGCGCCACCAATTCGGCTTCAGCCTGGGCGGGCCCGTGCTGATTCCCCGGCTCTACAACGGGCACAACAAGACCTTTTTCTTCGTCGATTATGAGGGCCTGCGGCAAGCCACGCCCGACAACCCGCTGGACACCGTCCCTACTGCCGCGGAACGCACGGGAGATTTTTCGCACACATTGGCTCCCAACGGAGCGCAGGTAGTAATTTACGATCCAGTGACGACGGCAAAAAGCGGCAACGGCTATGTGCGGACTCCTTTTCCCGGCAATATCATTCCGGCCAGCCGCATCGACGCGGTGGCGCGCAACGTCATGAAGTATTTCCCCCTGCCGAACCGCCCCGGCGACCCGTTCACCAATGCCAAAAATTATTTCGCCTCCGGCAGCCAGGCGAGAAACATCGATCAGTATGACGTGAAAGTGGACGACAACGTCAACGACAACAACCGCTTTTTCGTCCGCGTGTCGCGCCGGAATTACGGAATTCCCCAACCGGTAAATACCTTCCCGGCGCCGATCGCGGTCGCGCAGGGTGGCACGAACCAGTCGCAGATCGGCAGCGGCGCCGCGGCCGATTATACGCGGAACATCGGCCCGAATTACCTGATGGAATTCCGCTACGGGTTCGGGCGGGCGCTGGCCAATTTGCTTCCGGTCAGCTATGGCTTCGATCCCACCACGCTCGGTTTCCCCTCCTACATTCGCGAAAACGCCGACGTGCTTGGCTTCCCGGCGTTCAGCCCAACGGGCTACCTGGGTCTGGGAAACGGCGGTCCCGATTTCCGGCACTCGTCCTATGAGACTCACTCGCTGCTGTTCGCCAATACGAAAATCAGCGGCGCGCACGTTTTCAAGTTCGGCTGGGAAGGCCGCCTGCTCCGCGTGAACAACGGCGAGGCGCAGGCGTTCGTCGGCAACTACAGTTTCGGCCCTGGACTCACCCAAGGTCCCGATCCCAACAAAGCCACGCTCACAGGCGGCAACTCCATTGCCACTCTGTTGCTCGGCTTGGGCAGTGGAACCATGACGCGCAATTCCAAGATCGCCGACACCGAAAGCTACTACTACGGTTTCTACTTGGGCGACGACTGGAAACTGACTTCCAAGCTGACGCTGAACCTGGGCGTGCGCTATGAAATCCAGGTGCCGCGCACCGAACGGCACGATCGCATGAATTTCTTCGACCCGAACGCGGCATCTCCCTTGGCCGGCCCCGCCGGGATTCCAGGTCTCGACGGCGGCATCGTATTCGTCGGCGTGAACGGCCAAGGTCCCCGGCAGTTCCCGACCATCTGGAGCAATGTCGCTCCCCGCTTCGGCTTTGCCTGGCAGGCGCTCTCGAAGACCATCGTGCGCGGCGGATTCGGCCTGTTCTATGCCGGCGCGCCTACTGTCGCGGGCGGCGTAATCGGTAATTTCGGCTATCGCAGCGACACGCCGTTCATCGGCTCGCAGGATGGATTGACGCCGTACAGCTATCTTTCGAATCCGTTCCCGAACGGGCTAGTCCCCAGCACGGGCTCGAGCCAGGGCCTGCTGACCGCGGTCGGCACCGCGATTCAGGAGCCGCTCGCCTCCGCTACCGTTCCCTACACCGAGAACTGGAGCCTCGACATTCAGCGCGAGCTCCCCGGCGCCATTCTGGTCGACGTCGCCTATGTTGGCAACCACGCCGTGAATCTGATCGAGGGCGCCGAAGGCAACGTGAACCTCAACCAGCTCACCCCCCAGCAGCTTACTTTGGGAAGCGCGTTGCTCGCGCCGGTGAAGAATCCGTTCTACGGCCTCATCGCTTCGGGCGCGCTCTCCACGCCCGCGATTCCGTATTACTACCTGCTGCGCCAGTTTCCGCAGTTCACCTCCGTCGGGCTGCTGTATCCGCAAGGCGGAGACTCGTCCTACAACGCGGTGCAAATCAAAGTGGAAAAACGCTACAACTCCGGCTTGAACTTCATGCTCGCTTATACCGGCGGCAAGCTGATCGACGACAATTCCATCATCGAGAACGCCGGACGAAACGCCGCCCGCCAGAATATCTACGACCGCCGCGGCGACCGCTCCGTTTCCGCCAACGACATTTCACGGCGCCTGGTGCTCAGCTCCGTCTACCAATTGCCGGTCGGCCGCGGCCGCAAGTTGGGCGCCGGCTGGAATCCGTTTATCGATGCTGCGCTGGGCGGTTGGCAGGTGAACGGACTGCTGGCGCTCCAGACGGGCTTCCCGCTGGGCATCACCACGCAGAACACCTCCAACGCCGGCAACGAGTCTTTGCGCCCGAACAACAACGGCCACAGCGCGGACCTCAGCGGTCCCATCGAGCAGCGGCTGAACCAGTATTTCGACACCCAAGTGTTTTCGGCCCCGGCGCCGTTCACCTTCGGCAATACCGGCCGCACCCTTCCCGACGTGCGCGGTCCGGGCATGCGCAATCTGGATTTCTCCATCTTCAAGAATTTCCAGTTGAAGGAGCGGCTGGCCCTGCAATTCCGCGCCGAGTCGTTCAATTTAACCAACTCGGTGCAATTCGGTTTGCCGAACCAGACGTTAAGTTCCAACCAGTTCGGTAAGATCACCAGCCAGGCGAACTCGCCGCGCCAATTGCAGCTTGCATTGAAACTGCTTTTCTAAGCGCGCCAAACTCCAGACCGGCCGCCACCCCCGCGATTCGCGCGGGATTCGATGTATACTACGAATTCACCGCGGAGGTGCTCGTGAACGCGCTTGCTCCTGGTACACGGGCCGCTGGGTTTGCGGGCGTTGCGCTACTCGCTCTGTTTCCCTCCCTGTTGTGCGCCGCCGGCCTGGCGCCGCCGCTATCCGTGGACGAGCTTGTCGCCCAATCGGACACGATTGTCCGCGGCAAGGTAATTCGCAGTTGGGGGGCCATGGATTCGGAAAACCGGTTCATCTGGACTCACTATGAGGTTCGGGTGAGCACTACTCTGAAGGGTCAACCCGGCGCCACCGTCGTCATCGGTGAGCCGGGCGGTACGCTCAACGGTGTCACGCTGCTGGTTCCCGGCGCTACGCACTATGAGGCCGGTGAAGAGGTCGCCCTATTTCTCTACCGGACGCCAATCGGCTATCTGCGGACGACCAATTACGGCCAGGGGAAATTCACCATTTCGACAGGCGGGCGCATCCACGGCAATACCGGCATCGAAAGCCTGGAGGGATTGCGATGGGCTCAATTTGAATCCCGAATCGCGCGCGCCGTTTCTGCCCAAAAGGCGGTTCGCCGATGAGACGACCCGCGCTGGTTCTAATGGCAGGCCTCTTCCTGTTTACGCAATCCGCGCTCCCCTACATCCTGCATCTAACCTCGTCCGGAGCTCCAATAAAGCGTCCAGACTACGCCAATGTGCAGATGTATCTGAATCAAGACTTCGCTCCCGGATTTACTAACAGCGATGGCAATGTCGTGATTACCCAGGATAGCGATGTCATGGGCGCCCTCAATGCGGCCATCGCGGCGTGGAATAGCATTCCAACCACCGCCGCCCAATTTGCCCCCATCCAGACAACCGCGCAGCCGAATGGCCCCAACGTCATCGTGATGTCCGATACTCCCGCCATCCGCAGCATGCTCGGCCCGGCGCTCTTTGCGCTTACCACCCTTACAGTTTCCGGAACAACCGTCCTTAATAGTCAGATCGTCTTCAACCCGGTCCTCGCCTTTTCCTCGACCGGCGCTCCCAATACGCACGATCTCCAGGCCACCTTCACCAAACAGCTTGGCAACGCGCTCGGCTTGGCGAACAGCGGCGTCATCGGAGCGTCCTTATTTATTTTCAGCGGTAACGACGAAACCCACGAACGAAACCTCAGCCCCGACGATGTCGCCGGTGTGTCGGGTCTTTACCCGGCTTCCGGATCTTCGGTTTATGGGACGCTGGGCGGAGCACTCACGTTAAATGGCTCGCCGCTGCGCAACGCGCTGGTCAGCGCCGTCGATACCGGCAGCGGAACGGCGCTGGCCACTCTGACCAGCCCCATCGACGGCACGTGGTCGATGGCCGCGCCCGCTGGCAATTACCTGGTCTACGCCCAACCGCTGGTGACGGATCCGAATAGTCAATTTGGCCAGGTCATCGTACCGTATTACGTGGGTGTTAGCCAGTCTAACCAAATCGACACGAATTTCCAGGGGACTTTTATCGGCGGCGATGGCAGCGGCACAACCGTCCCCGTGAATCCGGGGGCCTCCTCCGACGCCAGTTTCTCGCCCGATCCGCCCAACGGCAACGCGCCAACGTCGCTGCTACTGGTCAACGCGGTTCCGGTCGGAGCCGCTGCTCCCTCCACCGTCTCAGTTACACCCGCGCCCGTCACCCTCGTATCGGGACAACCCTATGACATATTGATCCAAGGCATTGGCATCGACTCCACCATCAACGATTCGAACATCCAGATAATAGGCCCGCTGGTGCTGCGGACCGGCTCGACGAACGCAGATAAAGGATTCCCCCTCAACTTCAACGGTGTGAACTATCCCATCGTCCGATTTACCGTCGACATTCCACCAGTGAACGCGCAAAGCTACGCGACGCTAATTGTCACGAACAACGGCAATTTCGCGTCCTATACCGGCGGCATAGTGATCCTGCCTCCTACGCAGTAACGCCCCACGTCCGCAAACCGGCGCCACCCGTACGCCCGGCCGGCCGCATTTCGGCACACCCAGCGCAACCACCGGCCCATTCCAAGTAAAATG
>JBDTAT010000527.1:0-3696 GCA_039924505.1 Bryobacteraceae bacterium | reverse complement strand
CGTGTGGTTTGCCGCCGCACCGGCTGGGCGATCATCCAGGCGCATCCCTGGCTCGGCATCGGCCCAGACGCGCTAAAAACACAGTTCAAAAAATGGATTCCACCCGAAATTCCGCGGCCATTGCCGGATGGCTATTATGAGCACCTGCATAACATCTATTATCAGTACGCCGCCGAGCGGGGTGTCCCGACGCTGTTAATGATGCTCTGGATGCTCGCCAAGATTGCGTACGATTTCGTGCGCGCCCTGCGGAAACTCCCGGCGCACGCCGAAGCGGCTACCTTAGAAGCGCAAAGGGTGCGGCGCGAACCACCGTCCGAGGAAGGAACCGCTTCGCGCCGCACTGCGTTTTGCGCGAGCATCTTAGAAGCGCGCTTCGTTCTGCACGGTTCCATCGCCATGTTGATCGGCATCCTTATCGCCGGGTGGTACGAAGTGAATCTAAACGATAGTGAAGTGCTCGCCGGGTTTCTCAGCGTGGTGGCGTGCGGTTACCTGGCGGTGGAGTCCGCTACGGCAGCGCAAACGCCATCATCGCCGCACCCGACGCAATCGTAACGTACTGCTTTCCATGCACCGAGTAGGTCACCGGCGCTGTAACAATCGCGGCGCCGGTAAAAATGCGCCACAGGTCCTTGCCCGTTTTCGCGTCCACCGCCATCAGGTAGCCGTCTTGATCGCCGGCGAAAATTAATCCGCCGGACGTCGCCATGGTTCCACCCCACGGCGCATGACGGTAGCGGAAATCCCACTTCGTTTCCCCCGTCGCCGGGTCCAGCGCCTTCAGCATGCCCCACTCCTGCTCCTCCGTGGCGCCACGAAACACGCTGCCCCAGTACGGTTTGCCATTCTGATAAACGGGCGCCGTCGAGTAATACACGTCGCACTGTTCCCGCACCGGAAAATAAAACCAGCCGGTCTGGGGATTATACGATGGCGCCATCCAGTTCGCCGATCCCGCCAATCCGGGGCACACCCGGTTTCCATCGGGCGTGGGCGCGCCGCCGGGAGCCAATACGGGCCGCCCCTTATCGTCGATCTGCTTGGCCCACGTCTGCCGCGCGAACGGCTTCGCCATCAGAAACTCGCCCGTCCGCCGGTCCAACACATAGAAGAAACCGTTCCGGTTCGCCTGCACCACAACTTTGCGGTCCGCGCCGCGGAACTTCAGGTTCAACAGCATGGGCGTCTCTTCGGCGTCCCAGTCGTGGACGTCGTGCGGCGTAAATTGGAAATGCCATTTCAGCTTTCCGGTGTCGGCGTCCAGCGCTACTAGCGACGCTGTATAAAGGTTATCGCCCAACCGGCCGCCGCCATAGAGATCCGGACCTGGATTTCCAACACCCCAGTACAGCAGATTCGTTTCCGGATCGAACGTCCCCGTCATCCACGTCGGGCCGCCGCCGCGCTGCCACGAGTCCGCCAGCCACGTATCGCCGCCCGGCTCGCCTTTCGCCGGAATGGTCCAGAACCGCCACGCGCGCTTGCCCGTCTCCGAATCGAACGCGTCAATCAGCCCGCGAATTCCGAATTCGCCGCCCGACACACCGACGATAATTTTGTTCTTCACGGCCAGCGGAGAAAGTGTCGCTCCGTAGTTCTTCTCCCACGGCGCAATCACCGAATCCCACACCAAGCTCCCGTCGCGCCGGTCGAGCGCAATCAGGTGCGCGTGCGGCGTCACCATATACAGCCGGTCTCCCAGCATCGCCATTCCGCGATTCGCCGTGCCGCAACATAGTTTAATGTTGTCCGGCATCGGATAACTGTAATGCCAAAGCTGCCGTCCGCTGCGCGCATCGATCGCGTACGCCTGCGCGCCCTGCGCGGTGAAGTACATAATGCCATTCACCACCAGCGGCACCGTCTCGAAATTGCCCGGCTGGCCAGTTTGAAACATCCATTCCAGGCGCAGATTCTTCGCATTCGATACGTTGATCTGGTCCAGCGTGCGGTAGCGGACAGCACTGTAATCGCCCCAATAAGTAAGCCAGTTTTGCGGTTCCTTCGAGGCGTTTAGCAGCCGGTCGTAGGTCACCTGCGCGGGCATCGACGCTGCCGCCACCAGCAGTAAAAGTAACGTTCTCATCGGATGCCCTCTGCTTCCTTCACTTGTCCACCCATCGGACTCGCGCTCTTCAGCGACGTCAGATACGCCAGCAGATTTTCAAGATCCTGCGGCGCCAGGCGATATGGCGGCATCAGCGACTGCTTCATTTCGGTGACCGATTGCAACTCGCTTTTGTCGAAGTTGCGGAACTCCTGCGAGGGGTCGCGAATCTGAATCGTGAAAGTGTCTTCGTTGATTCGCACGCCGGTGATCCGCTGGCCGGCTTTGGTCACAACCGCGACTCCGCCGTACTCCTCGGGAATGTCGGCCGACGGTTTGGCGATCGATTGCGTCAAATAATCCAGCGATCGCGACGCCCCAATGCGCGTCAGTTCTGGTCCGAACGCGCTGCCCTTACGTCCAATCCGGTGACAGTTGGCGCAACCGTTGGATTCGTACACCAGACGGCCTTTTGCCGCATCGCCGGGAACCTGAACGGTGGATCCCGCGCCCGCCGCGAGATGGTGTACAAACGCCACCAGGGCGTTCAATTCCGCGGGTTCGAGAGTTGAAAACGCCGGCATTGTCGATCCGGGCACTCCTTTCCGGATCACGTTCTTCACCGCGCCGTCTGAGCTACCATGCGTGCGCGGCGCCGAAACCAGATTGGGACCGCGGCCACCGCGGCCATCCAGTCCGTGGCAAAATGCGCAATTGCTCCGGAACAGAGCCCTGCCCTCGTCCAGCGGATTGGCCGCGGGCGGCGCGCCGGACTGCGCGGCCAGCCATACCGGAAATAAAACCAGCGTCAGAGTTTTCACAGGTGTTCCCGCTATTCTACAAGAAGCCGGATCTCATCGCGCGTCAGACTGCGATGCTTGCCTATGGCCAGATCCCCGATCCGGAGCGGCCCAATCGCAATCCGCACCAGCTTCAGCACGGTGGCGTCCAGCGCCTCCACCATCCGCCGCACCTGCCGGTTGCGCCCCTCCGTAATCGTGATTTCAAAGTGAGTGTAGTTGCCTGAGTCCCGAATCCGTTCGACTAACGCCGGCCGCGCCGGCCCGTCCTTCAACTCCACGCCGAGCCGCAGACGGTCGAGTTGTTCATCGGTCAGGCGCGCCGAGGCCTTCACCAAATAGGTTTTCGGCGCCTTGTGATCCGGATTCGTGATTCGTTCGGCGAACTGCGTATCATTTGTTAATAGCAGCAGACCGCTGGTGTCCAGATCCAACCGTCCCACCGGCCCGACGAATTCCTCCACGCCGCTGAGCAAGTCGTACACCGTCGGCCGCCCTTCCGGATCCTTGCGCGTTGTCAGATACCCTGCCGGTTTGTTAAGCAGCAAATAGACCGGCGGCCGTTGGCGGACCGGTTTGCCATCGAGCGTCACGCGGTCGCGCTCCATGTCCACCCAATGGTCTGGCGTTTGAATCCGCTTGCCATTGACGCGGACGCGGCCGGCGCCAATCCAGCTTCGCGCCTCGGTCCGCGATCCCAGTCCGGCTTTCGATAAAACGCGCTCCAGCGTCTTAAGCGGCCGTTTGCCGTCCGCTGGCGCGGATATCCTTTGGGTAAGCTTGCGGTTCAATGAATTCGCCCTTATGATCGTACCTAGCGCAAGGGCGCGGCGCGCACCACCGAAC
>JBDTAT010000526.1:0-2576 GCA_039924505.1 Bryobacteraceae bacterium | reverse complement strand
GCGGCGCGCACCATTAGACCAACCGGGAACTGTTCGCGCCGCGCTCCGTTTTGCGCGGATTCCTCAAAGGAGACGAGCGCTCGCATGTCCTCAGAAGAACAACAGGAGCCAAAGGCTCCCAACGGTGGAGAACCGTCCCATCCGGATACACCCGATTCCGGAACGCCGGGTGAGATCAGCTACACGCCGGCCACTGACGACACCTACGGATATCACGACGATCCGTACGCGCCGCAAGCGCCGGAGAAATCGCTAGAGAAGCCCGCCGAAGCGCCCCAGGAGACGGCTCTGGTGCGCACACCACCCGGCGGAGGCGGCAAGCTGCCGCCACCACCCCCGCCGCCGGATCCAGACGGCGAAGACGAAGAAGGCATGCTGCGCATGTCGTTTCTTGAGCATCTGGAAGAGTTGCGTCACCGTCTGATCTATGCGCTGGTCGGCCTCGCCGTCGCGTTTTTCGGTTGCGTATTATTTGCCAACGAACTCTGGCTGATCGTCGCCCGGCCGGCGGCCGTCGCGCTAAAGAATATCGGCGTTCCGGACGGCAAGCTGGCCATGCTGTCACCCATGGAAGGGTTCTCCACCATCTGGGTAAAGGTTCCCATGTTGGTATCGATTTTTGTTGCGTCGCCATGGCTGGTCTATCAGGTATGGGCGTTCATTGCACCCGGACTCTATAAGAAGGAACGGCGCTGGGCGGTTCCGTTCATCCTCAGCACCGCCGGCCTGTTCATCACTGGTGGAGCGTTCGCATATTTCATCGCCTTCCGCTACGGCCTTACGTTCCTGCTCGGAATCGGCAAGGGCCTGGGCGTGGTGCCAGTGGTTTCCATCACCGATTATTTCGATCTGCTGGTGAATGTGACGCTGGGCGTGGGACTGGTATTTGAAACGCCGGTAATCATTTTCTTTTTGACGCTGCTGCATATCGCTTCGCCCAGTTTCCTGATGCGCCACTCGCGCTACGCCATTCTGGCTATCACGATTATCGCGGCGGTGGTGACGCCGACGCCCGATCCGTTTAACATGATGTTGTTCGCCGTGCCGATGTGCGTCCTGTACTTCGCCGGTGTCTTCGCCAGCTATCTGCTCGTGCTGCGTCGCGAGAAAAAGCGCTTCCCGTGGAAGCCTGTCCTTTTCACCTTCGCCGGAATCGCGATCGTGATCGCGGGCGTCATTTACCTGATGCTTGCGCGCTACGGCTTTAAGCTCATCGGGCATTGGCCATACCTGACCCGCTAGGTCTTGGATCGCGGGATGTTTTCTTTCGATCTGCAACAGGAAGGCTCATTCTGAGCCGCGCGCGTAATTGTGCTGTGTCATAAACGCCAGGCACCGCCAAAAAGGGCGGCACGGAAGGTCTTTCGCCGATTACTGCGCGATCTGGATGCGCAGCGCCGCAATCGAGTGGGGATTATGCCGTTGGGCGCGGACCCGGCGATCCCCGCGGCCGGCTTGCTTTTTAAACTGCACCTGCCCGGGAATGCCGGCTTCCTTGCGCCGCTCGGGGCCGTTTGCCCAGCCCTCGGGCATGCCTTACCCGGAACATACCTGCTTTCCGCGGAAAAACCGGAAAGCTCTCAAAACGGGTGACCCTTGCGGTGGGAGATAAGGATATCACTGGTGTGGAACTAGAATTGACGTTGAAATTTGAAAATCATGGACGCTTCGTAATCGACGGACAGGAGCGTCCGGATTTCTCGAAGCCTGTACCCGCCACCAACTAACGAATAGACCGCGTTCGTTCCCCCCTATTCCCACTCAATCGTTCCCGGCGGTTTGTGCGTCAGATCGTAGAACACCGCCCCCACGCCGTCGATTGCCAGTAGTTCCACCGACATTGCTTTCAGCAGCACACCAGGCATGGGAACCGATTGCGCGGTCATCCCATCCACTGAATGAACCGGACGCAGCACTACGGAATCGGGATGTTCCCCGGCGCCCACCGGAATCAGAACTACCGGGAATTGCCACACCGCGCGTTCAAAGCCCGATTCCTCCGACAACCGCCGCACAATGGCGTCGGCCATACGCAGCCGGCTCAACCGCTGGGCGTCAAGCTGTGCCGGAAAAACTTCCAGTCGGCCCAGAGGCGCGCGCGATGCCACGCAGGCCACCGCTCGATTCACATTTGCGAGGCGGTTGATAAGCTGCGTCGCTTCGTCGGCATCGTCCGGAAAATTCTCCAGCGCCACCACGTGCCGGTAGCTGCGCGAATCGCCCTGCACGCCAACCGAGCGCACGGGCAGAATCCAGCCGCACTCCACGGGCTCTACCGCGAGCCGTTCGGTTCCGCAGAGGCAGCGGATCGCCAAGCCCGGCCCCGGAAACGGATGCCGCTCCAGCAGCTCTTCAGGAATCGAAAGCTCACGCCCCAGAGCCCGGACCTCATCCTTGTAAAACGATGTTAGCGGCTCGACAATGCGGTTTTCTTCGATCAGCCGCTGTATCCCCGCTACTCGATTGTGGTGCGTCTTGATGACCTCGGCCTTCGCCGTTGCGCCCGATTCGATCGTGTCCGGGTAGATGGTCCCTTGACCCAGTATCCAGTGTTCCTCCAGATAATTTTCGGATTC
>JBDTAT010000525.1:0-2511 GCA_039924505.1 Bryobacteraceae bacterium | reverse complement strand
CCTGGGCGGCGTGGTGGATATTCCGCAAGGCCGGCGTGGAGCCGACGAACCCGGCGTGGTGGAACTGCGGGACGGACGAATCATGATGTTGATTCGCAGCGATCTCGGCCACATTTTCCGTTCGTATTCAACGGATGCCGGCCGGCATTGGTCGCCCGCCGTACCCACCGCGTTGGATTCTCCCACCGCACCCTCGACCATCGCCAGACTTCCCAACCGGCGCGATCTGCTTCTCATTTGGAACAACCGCAAGCCGGGCGTCAACCACATGCAGGACAGGTTCCCGCTCTCAAGCGCAATTTCCACCGACGAAGGGCTCACCTGGACCCATATCCAGAACCTGGACGCAACCCCTGGGTTCACGTATTCCTATTCCAGCGTGACGTTCCCGAACCCGGACACCGCCGTCCTCACCTACTACGCCCGCGCGGAGTCTCCGTTGCCCGCGGCGTCCGCCGGTGCGCCGCTCCCCGGCGAGACGCCCGGCCAGCCCTTGCTTTCGCTGAAAGAAAAGATTGTCCCGGTCTCCTGGTTCTACCAGCGCTCGTTTCCCGCCATTCGCCACTAGCCACCGCCCGCCGCGCATTAGTATGCTGTAACCATGAATTACGATCTGACGCGACGCAACTTCATGAAGCGGTCGGCTGCCGTGGCCCTGGTATCGGCACCTGCGGTGCTGCCGGCCCTCGGCGCCAACGACAAAGTACAAATCGGCTGGATTGGCATTGGCACGCGCGGCTACTACGTCATGCAGCGCATGTATGCGGGCAATACCGATGGCGCCGCGGCCGTGGTCGCAGTCTGCGATACGTACGCCGGGCACCTCGCGCGCGCCAAGGACCAGGTCGAGACGCTCGGCAGAAATACGCCCAAGACGTATACCGATTATCGCGACATGTTAGCCGACCCCAACGTCGATAGCGTCTTTATCTCCACCCCCGAACATTTGCATTACTCCATGTTTATGGCGGCCATCAAGGCCGGCAAAAATATCTACTGCGAAAAGCCCTTGGCCCACACCATTGAGCAGGGCCAGGAGATGGTGAAGGCCGCCGAAAAGGCCGGCAAAGTCGTGCAGGTCGGCACGCAGAACCGCAGTAACTCGCTCTACAAGCAGGCCAAGGACATGGTCGGCGACGGCGTGATCGGCGACATCCATTTCGTCCGAGCCTTTTGGTACCGCAACTCGCTCGACAACAATCCCGCGTGGCGTTACGCCATCCCCGCCGACACCACTCCGGAAAATACCGACTGGGACAAGTTCCTCGGCGACGCTCCCAAGCGCGCATTCGATAAACAACGCTACTTCCAGTGGCGTCTCTATTGGGATTACTCCGGGGGCATCTCCACCGATCTGCTGGTCCATCAAACCGACATCACGAATTTTGTGTGCAGCAAGATCGTGCCGAAATCCTGCATGGCCTCCGGCGGCATCTACCGTTGGGTGGACGACGACCGCGAAGTCCCCGACACCTTCAGTGCTATTTACGAGTACCCCGACGCAGATCGTTTCCACATCGACTACAGCACCTATTTCGGCAACGACCATTACGGCTACGGCGAACAGTTCATGGGTAACGAAGGCACCATCGAGGTGCTTAATCGCCAGATTCTGAATTTCTACCCGGAGAAGTTCGGCGGAAAAGCTCCCGCGCGCGTCTCATCCCGCAAGGAGATTCACATCGATCTCCCGGGCAACGACAACAAGGCCGTCGAAGCGCACGTCCGCAACTTCATCGAAGCCGTTCAGGGCAAAGCCAAGGCTATTGCGCCAGTTGAGGTGGGCCAGCAGGCGGCAATTTCCGGGCATTTGGCCACACTTTCCTACCGCCATAACAAAAAGATTTATTGGGACGCGGCCGAGGACAAACACAACTTCAGTTGACCGCGCAAAGGGTGCGGCGCGCACCGCGAGGACGTTACCGTCGCGGCTCGGCAACACGTTGATTTTTCCGAGCCGCACGCGGATTTTTCCGAAGCCGCGCGCGTCAGCAAGCGGACTTTCCCGGCTTCCGCCACCGCCCATTTCATTTCCCGTTATCGTCCCGCACCGTCAGCGTCCGGAAATCGAGCGTCCGCCGCAACCGCCCGTGCTGCAGCACCAGCCGTTCGGAATCCACCGCCGCGTCCACGCCCCCGCCACTAAACAACGGCCACGCCGCATAATCGAGCGGCCGGCCGTTCACCTTCGGCGTCTCGCCCCAGGTGAATTCCATCCGGCTCCCGCGCAGCGATTGAAACCGCACGGTGGGCACGGGTTCCAATGCCGCCTTCAACGGCAGCGCCAGTATGGCCTGCCGGAACGCGTCCATGTTCGCAAACTCGGACTGCGCCGCCACCTGCACAATCACGCCGTTGTGCAGGTAGGGACTGAACAGCCGCCGCCCACCCTGGTCCAGCGGTTTCCAAAAGTACGGTTGCAGCGAACGGAACGCGATCAGCGCCTCGCCGCCACGCGCGAAGATCCATCCCGAAGGATCTTCCTTCACCTTCGCCAAATCCTTTGAAAAA
>JBDTAT010000524.1:0-6754 GCA_039924505.1 Bryobacteraceae bacterium | reverse complement strand
AGGCTGTCGCCTTCCTCGGCTCTTCTAAATCGTAACGGATCTCGCAACCTGCGCTCTGTTCCTTCATGACGTGACCGAACCAGATCGGTCCCCGGCTTGTATGAGACAAGACTGCGGCTTGACAGGCCCACTTGCCGCCTGAGATTCTTAAGGATTTGATTCGTTGTGGCAGCGGCTTGTCCTTCATCGCGCGGCACGGACAGGCAGGCAAGGGCGCCGGCTGGATCTGGAATATCTGCCGGGAGCATTTCCCGTGCGCCGTCCGAAGGGCCTCTTCGTAGGTTCGGGGCAATTGAAGCCGGCTGCCAAAACCGCGACCGACTCCCACCGGAAGCGCCCAGGATGTTCTGGACTTTCCGCAGCGCCAACGCCTTGATTGCGCTTCGATGTTCTCGCCACAGCCTGAGCCGACCCACTCTGTGCCGCGCACCCGCGTGTGCGGCGGTGGTTCGCCTTGGGCCGGTCAATGGAAATGCCGGCGCAGCGCCTTGAAGTCAACCGGCGGGCTGGGCGAATGGGATAAAGTAACGCCCGCGGGTAAGCCGAAAATCCGCTGAATCTGAGCGATGAACTGATCCAGATCGGCTGTGGGACAAGCGGCGGCCGGCACCTGATGAGCCGCGCAGGCAGCCGCGATGGCGCCGCGGGATTCAGCGGCGAAGGCGTTCAGCGCGACGGCCCTGTCATACGCGGAAAAACGGTGCTCGGTCTTTAATAAGTCCAACTCGGTTTTCAATTGCGTCAATGGGCTCCTGGACAGCATCACAAGCTGATCCTTATTTTGCGCGTCGGCGGTGGGAATACTCAGGAACTGCGTCACCGCGAGTACGGCCCATGGAGCCTCGGATTCGGCGATCATCTGCGTAATGTCCACCGGATCGCCCTTCGACACCTTGAGGACGACATAGGAATGATCGAGCAGAGTTTCTCCGTCGTAGGTGAGGCGCTGGCTGGCCTCGTCGTATTGCAACTTGCGCGCGTCAAGAGCCGGAAGCAGCTTGTCGTCATCCTGGTTGGGCGCGATGCCAACCAGATAATGCTCCCGCATGCGCCCGCCCCCCGCCAGACCGCCGGCCTTGATATCGACGCTCAAAAGAAACGGGTAATTCGTGCTATTCGTTCCGAATATATTGGAGACCACCGCGCTGAGCAGCCTTCCGTAGCCGGTCCACAGATCGACCTGACCGGTTACATCCGGGGGTTCGGCCCCTTTGGCGGCGTCGAGAATCTGGCTCAGCCGGTCGTCGCGGTAGATCGCAAGCCGGAATGTAAGCGACGGATCCGCGTCGCCGGGTTGGCTATCGATGAGCGTCAGCACCGCGCCCCAGGGCCGGCCGGTATCGCGTTGAATGTCGGAGTTCTCCAGAAGCTTCGAGTAGCCGCTTCGGCCGCCATCGAAATACTGCACAGTCTCATCGATGCCGATGGCCAGCTTGCTCTTGTGCGACAGCAGCGCGCGGAAGTACGAGTCTTTGCTAGACACCCAGCCGTGCAGAAGCGAGACCGAGATGTGATCCCGGTTGAGGACGATTTCGTTCCCCCGCGGAGATGGAAGGTAAAAGATTTTCGCCTCCGCCGCGTTCATGGGAAACGCGGATAAAATACTGATAAATAGCCACTTAAAGATGGCGCGGATCATACAATATATTCCTTTTATTGCGATAATGTAACACCCAGCAACATAGTAGCATCGAGATATCGAAAAACGAACTATTCTGTAAATAAAAATAAAGAAAACTTGCTAGCGGGTGAAACGGGACCGCCCGCGGCGGTAAACTGATTCGAGGAACGGATCACAATGACTTTTCGAAACTTATTGTTTGCGGCCGCCCTATTGGCGGCGAGCGGTTACGCCGCGGATGTGCGCCTGCTATGGCCGGACGGAGCACCGGGAGCTGTAGGAACGGAAGATGCCGACCGGCCGACGCTGGCAATCTATCTTCCCGATGCGGCGCACGCGACCGGAACCGGCGTGGTGATTTGTCCCGGCGGCGGGTACATGCATCTGGCAATGGAAAAAGAAGGCTCACAGGTGGCGGAATGGCTAAATGCGCGCGGGATTGCGGGCTTTGTGCTGAAGTACCGCCTGGGACCCCGGTATCACAATCCGGCTATGCTCGACGATGTGCAGCGGGCCATCCGCACGGTGCGCGCGAACGCAAAGCAGTTCGGCCTCGCGCCGGATCGCATCGGAGTCATGGGATTTTCGGCGGGTGGACATCTGGCATCGACGGCGGGCACGCATTTCGACTCCGGCCACGCGGGCTCCGCCGACCCGGTTGAGCAGGCCGGCAGCCGCCCGGACTTCATGATTCTGGCGTATCCAGTGATTACGATGCAGCCGCCCTATGTGCATCGCGGCTCGCGGAGGGCGCTATTGGGAGACAATCCCGATCCGAAACTGGTGGAATTGTTCTCGAACGAAACACAGGTAACGGCCCGGACTCCGCCAACCTTTTTATTTCTGACGAATGAGGACAAGACCGTGCCCCCGGAGAATAGCGTGATGTTTTACCTGGCGCTGCGAAAGGCGGGTGTGCCGGCGGAGATGCACATTTACGAGCGCGGTCCGCATGGCGTCGGCCTGGCGCCGAACGATCCGATCCTTTCGTCGTGGCCGAAGCGGCTGGAGGATTGGTTCCGGACGCGCGGGCTAATAAAATAGGGAAGCGCTTGCTGAGCCAGGCGCGAAAGCAAGAGTTACTTGATGGGCGCCGAAACCCACGGTCGAAGACCCTAGCCGATCATGCTGAGCAACGTCCTCGTCATTTCGTCGGCTGTGTGAAACACCTTCGTGTTGGCGGTGAAATCGTTGCGGGCTTGGAGAAGAGATACCATATCGGAACTGAGATCCACGGTATCTTGCGGCGTCGCGGAGAGCGATGAAAACGGCGCCTGCGCGATGCGGCCCGCCACGGCATTCAGAGCGCTTTCCGCGCGGCTCATCCCTTCCAACGGTGTCGAAAAGTCGATCATCGAGTTGTACTCCATAAACTCATCGGCCGTCTCACGGATTCTGTGAATCCAATGTTTCGTAGTTCACTTCCACCAGAAACAGACCGCGCGCTGGCGCCGTGGGACCGGCGGGAATGCCGCAACCCGGCTCCAGACGCCGCCGTAATTCCGCCTCACCCAGGTTTCCCTTCCCCGCCTCCACCAACACCCCTACGATGTTGCGCACCATGTGCTTCAAAAAACCGCTGCCGCGCACGCGATAAAACAGCCGGTCACCCGCTACTTCCAGCCACGACGAAAAAATCCGCCTCACTTTGGATGCGCCCAGAGCATCCTTATCGTCGGCGGCGGAAAATGCCGTGAAATCGTATTCGCCTTCAAGCACTGGCGGCAGCGCCCGCATCTTCCCGATGTCCAGCGGATACGGATAGTGGTATGCATAGCGGCGGTCGAACGGCGAACAGACCTTCCCGCGAAAGATGCGGTACTCATACAGCTTGGAGCGCGCCTCGAAGCGGGGGTGAAAATCGGCGCCCACTTCCTCGGCGTCCATCACACGGATGTCCGGCGCGAGCAAGCGATTCATGGCTCGCACGAGGTTGGCGGCCGGGATGGGATTTTCGATCGTAAACGCCGCCACCTGCGCCAGCGCGTGTACGCCGGCGTCGGTGCGGCCGGAGCCGGCCACGCTCACAACCCGGCCCTCGATTTCGGAAATGACGGATTCGAGTGCTCCTTGAATTGTGGCAAGACCCGGCTGAACCTGCCAGCCGTGATAATCGGAGCCATCGTAGGAGACGATAATTTTGATGCGCCGCGGCTGTTTCAACAGGCTCCTCGCAGCCGCGCTCAGGCGGGTCTGGAACCCGGTTTTTCCAGCGGCACGCCGCCGCGGCACAGCGGACACGCCTCTGGCTGATAGGCTGCCACGTCGAGCGTCGCCAGCGACACCCGCGGCGCGCCAACCTCGGCGCCGCCCCCGCTGCGGTCGACGATCGACCCGGCGCCTATCACATGCGCACCTTCACGCTCTGCGATCGCAATCACTTCACGCGTGCTGCCGCCGGTGGTGATGACGTCTTCCACCACCACGACCGACTCGCCGGGCGCGAGCGTAAAGCCGCGCCGTAGCGTCATGCCGGCGGCGCCGTCGCGCTCCGTAAAAATGAATCGTGCGCCCAATGCCCGCGCCACTTCATGGCCAATGATGAGACCACCCATCGCCGGCGCGATTACGACATCGATGCGGCGTTCGGGTTCGAGCGTTTGCAGCCGCCGGCCGAGCTGCTGCCCAAAGTTCTCGGCGTGCCGAGTATGCTGCAATACCCGCGCGCACTGCAGATACTCCGTGCTATGCAGCCCGCTGGTCAGCCGGAAGTGCCCGCGCAAATAGGCGCCGGTGGCGTCGAACAGATCCATCGTCTTAGACGTGGTGTTTCCAGAACTGGTGTCGTTCACAAATGCCAACTATAACATTCGTCCGCTAAACGGCGGGCGCGCGCCGTCAGCGGTACATATGAGGGTAAGCCTGGCGCATCTGGTCCGCGATTTCACGGGCGGCTTCAATCTGGATCAACTCGCCGCGGCCGATCCCGGGACACCACTGCGCGGTCTTCTTCCATTCGCGTTTGTCTTCTACCAGCTCCGGCCAGAAGGGAAAGATGCCGCATTGCGTGGGCTTGGCCGGATGGATCGAGCACCCGTCAAGCGTGAGAAACGTACACGTCGCGCCGCGCGGAACGCGCAGCCGCCGCTGGTTCGCCGTGCGGTAGACGTAACGGCGTTCGAACTCGGCGCTCGACAGCCGCAGAAACCCGGCGGCGCGCACAATGTCGTCTTCTGTCAGGTAAACGAAACCTTGCTGCGTGCAGCATTTGGTGCATCCGCGCTGGCACTCAAACCGCATTGCCGTTATTGTACGCTCTGACGGCGCGGCCCCAGCAGCATGTAGGTTACGATGGCGACCGCGGCCAGATTGCGCCCGGCGTCCATCAAATCGACGCGCGCGATGCATAGGGTCTTTCCAATGCGCAGCAGGACGGCCCGCGCCACAGCTTTCTTTCCCGCTAGCGGCAGCAGATAATTAATCTTGAGATCGGTGGTGGTGGCGCGGCGCGCGCCGCCGAGCCGGTCGTCAATGGCATACCAGGCGGCCTCGTCTGCGATAGCCGCGATCACCCCGCCATGCACCACGCCGCTGCTGTTCAAAAGCCCTTCATGCAGCAAGCATTCCACAGTGACGCCGTCTTTGTGCTTGCGCGACACGCGAACTCCCAGAGTGCGGTGAAACGTCATCTTCGGTATCATAGCCTCCACGATGAGAAAACTGTTCCTCTGTTTTACGCTGCTGGGCGCGGCCGCCGGGCTCGCGGCGGGACCGCGCAGCGGCCAGACCGCCCTCGACCGCTACGTCGCGGCCCCGGACTCCAGCTACCAGTATCAACTCATCCGGACCATCCCTGGCGCGGACGCGACCACCTACGTGATCGACCTCACCTCACAAACCTGGCGCAAGCCGTCTGAAGTGGACCGCACGGTCTGGAAACACTGGCTGACGATTATCCGTCCCAACAAGGTGTCCGGCGCCACCGGCTTTCTGTTTATTACCGGCGGCAGCAACGGCTCGAAGGCGCCCGAAAAGCCGGATGCGTTTCTGCTCGACACCGCGCTCACGACCGGCACTGTGGTGGCCGAATTGCGCATGGTTCCCAATGAGCCGCTGACGTTTTCCGATGACAAAAAGCCGCGCACCGAGGACGCGATCATCGCCTATACGTGGGACAAATTTCTACGCGGCGGAGATGACAACTGGCCGCTGCGCCTGCCGATGACCAAGAGCGCCGTGCGCGCAATGGACACGGTCACGGCATTTTGCGGAGGCGCGCCGGGCGGCGGAGTCCATGTGGACCGCTTCGTTGTCTCGGGCGGCTCCAAGCGCGGCTGGACCACCTGGACCACCGCGGCGGTAGATCGCCGCGTGGTAGCCATTATGCCGCTGGTCATCGACGTATTAAATAACCAGGCTTCCATCGATCATCAATTCCGCGCCTACGGATTTTATTCGCCGGCGATCAAGGACTACGTGGACCTGCGCATCATGGATTGGGCCGGCACGCCGCGCTATCGCGAGCTGATGAAGATCGAAGATCCATACTCCTATCGCGACCGCTTTACGATGCCGAAGCTGATTGTCAACGCCGCCGGCGACCAGTATTTTCTGCCCGACTCCTCGCAATTTTACTTTGACGCGCTGCCGGGGGAAAAATACTTGCGCTACGTGCCGAACACGGACCACTCGCTTCGCCATTCGGATGCGCGGGAGAGTGTGATCGCGTTCTACGACGCCTTCCTGGGCAACCGGCGGCGCCCGCGTTTCTCCTGGAAATTCGAGAGGGATGGATCGATTCGCGTGACGTCCAAAGACAAACCCTCGGAGGTGAAACTCTGGCAGGCCACTAATCCGGCGAAGCGCGACTTCCGCCTGCTATCGATAGGACCGGCCTACAAGAGCACGCCGCTGGCGGCTTCAGGCAATGGCATCTACGTGGCGCGCGTGGAGAAGCCGGCCGCCGGATGGACGGCGTTCTTCGTCGAGCTAACCTATCCGAGCTCGTGCAAATATCCGTTCAAATTCACGACCGCCGTTCGCGTGACCCCGGACACCCTGCCCTTTCCCGCGCCCAAGCCAGGCCCGCATACATAATCGCGGCGGACCTATGGAAAGACCCGGCTGGTGCGGTCATTTCGCGATCAGCCCCAAAATCTAAAGCCAATCGAAATACCGCGAGCTCCAGTCTGG
>JBDTAT010000523.1:0-3413 GCA_039924505.1 Bryobacteraceae bacterium | reverse complement strand
CAATCGCCTCCGCGCCAATCTGGAAAAACTGCCGGAAACGGCCCTTCTGCGGCCGTTCGCGCCGGAACATCGGCCCAATGTAATAGAGCTTTTTCAGGCCGGGCTGCTGATCCAGGCGATGCTCGATGTAGGCCCGCATCACCGGCGCCGTGGCTTCCGGACGCAGTGTCAGCGAAGTTCCGTCGCGATCCTCGAACGTGTACATTTCCTTGCCGACGATGTCGGTATCCGCGCCCACGCCGCGCACAAATAGCGCCGTTTCCTCGAACACCGGTGTCCGAATCTCGTGGTAATTGAACTCGCGGAAAACTTCGCGCGCGATCCGCTCCACGCGATTCCACACACCGCTCGCCGGCGGCAGAATGTCGCGGGTTCCTTTGACCGCTCTAATCACGAAATTGCTCTTCCCGGAACTGCCGCGCCAGCGCCACGTAGTGCTGCGCACCTTCGTGAAACCGCCGCTGCTCTTCTTCCGTGACCACGCGGCGCACTTTTGCCGGAACGCCCATTGCCAGACTGCCGGCGGCAATTTCCATGCCTTCGGGCACCAACGCCGCCGCCGCAATCACGGCGCCCTTGCCGATCCGCGCCCCGCTCAGCACAATCGCGCCGATCCCGATCATGCAGTCGTCTTCCAGCGTGCAGCCGTGCAGCATCGCCTGATGCCCCACCGTCACACGGTCGCCAATCTTCAGCGCAAACGGCCCTTCATCGACGTGCAGCACGGAGTTGTCCTGAATATTCGTCTCCTCGCCGACGCGGATAGAGTTCACGTCGCCGCGCACGGTGACGTTAGGCCAGACGCTAGATCGTTCGCCGATAACTACATCACCGATGACCTGGGCGCTTGAGTCGATGTAAGCGGATGCGGCGATTGCAGGAACAATGCCGCGATAGGAACGAATCATGACTACGCTGTGAATCTTTTATGCTAACACAGGCGCCGATCCGTCCTGCTGGAGTCTGCGTGCGCCCGGGAGCTTCGCTACTGTCCGTCTTTGCGAAGATAGTCGCGGAAATCTTTCGCGGCCAACCGGGTGAGATTCGGCTACTGTGGCGGCGCGCAAGGGTTCGACGGTTCGAGATCCTCGCCGGGGAGCACAATTTGGGTGCCGGGAATAGCCGCCGCCTCGCGGCTCAGCAGAATCAATTCGTTTCCGGGCCGGGAATATAGGGCGTTAGACGGTAACGGAGCGGTTTTCGCCGGGCTGCGTGTCGATTTCCCTCCGGTTTACGATCGGCTGCGACGCGCCTTGCCACGCTCCGCAGGCGATGAGCGGCGTTCGTGCGTATCCGCTCAACGACTGCATGGGGATGAAGCCGTCAGACGTTCCTGACAATGAACCAAGCCAAAATCAGGACGCCGGGAATACCGATCATCCATGCGAAGAGATATTTCATTTGAAGCCTCCGAGTAGCCGCTGAGCACGCGCTTGGCCGATCCGGGACGGGTAGATGCATCAACGCGGCGAATGGCAGGATTCCGCGGCGAGGGGCCAAACAGGCTATTCCGAGGAGCGAACCGGCAGCGAAGAAGGTGCAAAACATGCAGACGTCAGCATAACTTGCGCGTCGATTCTCCAGTTCGAGGGAACGAAAGTCTCTGAATAGTGGCAGGTTCTCCGGTCGTCCGTATCACTCCGCATTGGCTATACAGTTGCACTCCACGGAAGGGATAGCCGCACTCAAGGGGGCGTGGCCGGGTAGATTTCTTCAGCCAGCCACGAAGGGCTGGCAGGCCGTCCGGACGTAGCGGGCGGCATTCGGGTAATCCAAGGGGTAGCCAAAGGTTCCCCTATCTAACAGTACGAAAGGAACGAACATATGTCATTTCTGGCTTGGATCGTTTTAGGGCTGATTGCCGGGTTTATCGGAAGCAAGCTCGTCAATAAATCCGGCGAGGGCTTTGTCATGGACATTGTCCTGGGCGTCGTTGGCGCCGTCATCGGCGGATGGTTGTTTAATGCGTTCGGAGCATCGGGAGTAAGTGGGTTGAACCTCTATAGTCTCCTGGTGGCCGTAGTCGGAGCGGTGATTCTTCTGGTGGTCTACCACGCCATCTTCCGGCGAACTGCTTAGGTTTGCCGGGAAATAACCTATCCAGTTCCCGAGCACCGCTGGCTGGCGCGCGCGGCTCAGTAAGTGCTTCCGAGCCACGTGATCGCGAGGGAGCGGTTGGATAGGATATTTCGCAGCGGGCACGTAGCAGGCCGTGTGGCGGGAACCGCTCTGTTATTGCCGCGGCTCAGCAACGCATTAATCTTGCCGAGCCGCACGCCCGGGCCAAGCGCACCTTCGAGACTTCTGCCGCGTCCCGTCAGTCTGGCCAACGGATTATCGCATTGTGCAAACCGGAGAGGCGGTCAAATGCCACGCCGGCCGCAGTGGGCGTGGCGCACCCACAACGAACCCACACCATGGCTCGATCCAGTCCTCTACCCTCTTCAACCTCACCGTCTCACGTTCTTCCGTTAATCGCATTTATTTTATCGATAGCGGCTCTCTATTTCGCCAAGCCGTTGCTTATCCCGATGGCGCTGGCAGCACTGTTGACTTTTCTGCTAACGCCGGTCGCGAAATTCCTGGAGCGATGCCGGCTCGGTCGCGTGCCCTCGGTTCTGATTGCGCTCATACTCGCGGTATCGTCGATTGGCGCCGTTGGCTGGGTCGTCTCTAAGCAGCTACTCAATGTCATCAACCAGTTGCCGGCTTACAGAGAAAATATCCAGCGAAAACTCGAAGCCATCCACGGATCCAAAGGCGACATTGTCACCAAGACTACGAATAGCGTGCAGGAGTTGACCAAAGAACTCACCACCACGCCGCCGAACCAACCAGCGCAAGTCTCAAGGGAAACCGCTAGAAAGACCAAGGCGGCTCCTGCTCTAACAACGGGTTTGCACCCAGTTCCGGTGGAAGTCGTCGCGCCTACTCCCAGTACGGTTCAATCGTTGCGTAACGTTGCCGGGCCCCTGATCGCTCCGCTGGGCACCGCGCTCATAGTGATTGTGTTCGCGACATTCATGTTGATGAAGCGGGAAGACTTGCGAAGCCGGTTTATCCGGCTGGTAGCAAAGGGCCACCTGAACCTGATGACGCAGGCCCTGGACGATGTAGAACACCGGGTTAGCCGGTACCTGCTGATGCAATTCATCGTGAATGCCGCTTACGGCACGCTGATCGCCACCGGCCTCTATTTCATTGGCGTGCCGAACGCGCTCCTCTGGGGCGCACTGGCAGGCACGCTACGTTTCATTCCCTATGTGGGTCCTTTAATCGGCGGCGCGCTTCCTTTTCTGTTGGCCCTGGCGGTCTTCGAGGGTTGGACGCGCCCAATACTGACGGTAGGTCTGTTTGTGGTGATCGAGCTGACCACCGGTAACGTGATTGAACCATGGCTGTATGGCGCCCAC
>JBDTAT010000522.1:0-4280 GCA_039924505.1 Bryobacteraceae bacterium | reverse complement strand
GCGTGCAGATCGTGAATGTATACCGGCTTCTCCACCGCCTTGAAGCCGAACTCGTCGGTGGCCCCATACGTCATGCCGCCTTTGATTCCGCCCCCCGCCACCAGCGTCGAAAATCCGTGGCTATTATGGTCGCGTCCGTTCTGCACCTTCACCAGTCCGCTGATCTCCACTACCGGCGTCCGTCCGAACTCGCCGCCAATCAGCACCAGCGTTTCATCCAGCAGCCCGCGTTGTTTCAAATCCTTCAGCAGCGCCGCAATCGGCCGGTCCGCCTGATGCGCCAGCTTCCGGTGGATCAGAATGTCGTCGTGGTTGTCCCACGGCTGCCCGTTGCCGAAGTAGATCTGCACCACGCGCACCCCGTGCTCCACCATCCGCCGCGCCATCAGGCACCCTCGCGCGAAATCGCCGTCCCCATAAAGAGCGCGCGTCCCGGCGCTCTCCTTGCGCACGTCGAAAACCTCCGGCGCCTCCGTCTGCATCCGGTACGCGATCTCCATCGACTGAATGCTCGATTCCAGTTGCGGGTCCGCGCCCGTCTTTGAAATCTGCATCTGGTTCAGTTTTTCGAGCAGCGAAAGCTGCCGCCTCTGCTCCGTCGCGTCCAGCCGCTTGTTGCGAATGTGCTGAATCAGCTTCTCCGGGTCGCTCTCGTTATTCGGAATGAACGTCCCCTGATAAACGCCCGGCAGGAACGCCGAGCTCCAAAGTTGCGGCCCCACAATCGGCGTCCCCGGGCACAGCACCACAAATCCAGGCAGATTCTGATTCTCCGTCCCGAGGCCGTACGTGATCCACGACCCCATCGACGGCCGTCCCGAAAATTTGTCGCCCGTGTTCATCATGAACAGCGACGGCTCGTGATTCGGGCGGTCCGTATACATCGACCGGATCACACACACGTCGTCGATGCACTCTCCCAGCATCGGGAAAATCTCGCTCACTTCGATCCCGCTTTTGCCGTACTTGTGGAACTGAAACGGCGAGCCCAGCAGGTTGCCTGTCTTCCGCTCCGTCTTCAGGTTCCCGCCGGGAATGGGTTTCCCGTTGTACTTGGTCAGCATCGGCTTCGGGTCGAACGTGTCCACGTGCGACGGCCCGCCGTTCAGAAACAGAAAGATTACGTGCTTCGCCTTGGCGGGGAACTGCGGCGCCTTAGGAGCCAGCGGCGCCTGCGAAATCCCGGCGCGCAACATGCTGGAGAGCCCCAGCATTCCGAAGCCGCCACCGATAGTAGAAAGAACGTCTCGTCGTGTCATTTCATTTCTCAATTCAAAAAGCTGAACTCATTCGATCCCAATAAGACTTGCGTGTATTCCGGCCACGCGCGATGGCTCCCGGCCGCCTCGCGCAAAAATTGAAGTCCCGCTTTCACCTCGGCCGGCGCCGCCGGACGATCGAACAACAGAAGATATGCCTCGCGGATCTTGCCGGCATCGCTTGCCGCCGTCAGCCGTTGTGCCAGCTTGTCCGATTCCTGCATCACCAGATCGCTGTTCAGGAAAAACAGCTTCTGCAGTGGCACGCTCGTATCCAGCCGCTGTTCGCTCGTGTTGTTCGGATTCGGAAAGTCGAAGAGCGCCAGCATTCCATCCAGCCTCCGCCGGCTGACGAATCCGTAAACCGCGCGGTGCTTATAGTCGTCGGTCATGCGCTTGGCCGGCCCGCCCGGCGTTAAATCCAAATCGCCCGCGTCGAACAAAATGGAATCGCGCAGCGCTTCTGCATCCAGGCGCCGCCGGGTTTGCCGCCACACCAGCCGGTTATCCGGATCGGCCGCATAGTCCGCCTCAGAGTTCGCCGAGCTCAACTGATACGCCGCTGTCAGCATCATCTCCCGATGCATCGCCTTCACCGACCATTTATTTTCGATGAACCGCGCCGCCAGATAATCCAGCAGTTCCGCATCGGCCGGTCGGTCGCCCAGTTCACCGAAATTGCTCGGCGTGCGAACAATGCCCTGGCCAAAATGATGCTGCCAGATACGGTTCACCATCACCCGAGCCGTCAGCGGATTCTTCGGATCGGCGATGGCGTTCGCCAAGTCCAGCCGTCCGCTCCCGTGAGTAAATGCCGCCGGCGGCCCTTTCGAGAGAATCGACACGAAATGCCGAGGGACCACCGCGCCCAGGTTGTCGCGGCTCCCCCGGATATACACGCGCCCATCGTGCGGCTTCGGCACGTCGTCGATCACCTGCAGAAATGGATACTGCGGCGGTAACGCTTTCTGCAGCGACGCCAGTTCCGTCCGCATCGTGTCCAGATGCCCGCGGAAAATCGGCGAGAGGAACCGGTCCAGATGCTTGCCCTTGTAGTGCAGCACGCCCGAATCGCCGAACACGTCCCGCCACAGGACATATTTATCGCGGGCGAGCGATTTCAAGCTCGCGCCGGAGAGATCGCCCCGGTTCGGATTCAGGCCCAACGTGACGTGGTTCTCGTCTTCGACTCTCTTCTGTTCCGCATCCACGTCCAGCACCAGCTTTTGAAAATCTGCCGCCGCCGTCTTCAGCTCATCCGGAGCCAAATGCTGTCCCGTCAGATCGAACCACGTTTTTAAGTAAGGATGGTCCTTCACCGGCGATTTCAAATATCCCTTCCACCGGTCGAACGTCTCCGTATCCAGCCCTTGCGCATCGGCCGCGCCCGCGCTGGCCAATAAGTAGCGCGCCGTGTCGGCCGCCAGAATATCGCTCAACTGCTGTCCCTGTATAGCGCTGAAATCGTCGATCGCCTTCTGCCGTTCGTCGATTCTGCTCTTGGCATCCTTATATGCTTTGACAACGTTTTCCGCCGCCAGCGGATATTCGGAAAGCTTCGTGCTATTGAACACTCCCAGCAGCGAATAGTAATCCGTCGTTGGAATCGGGTCGAACTTGTGGTCGTGGCACTGCGCGCACGCCACCGTCAGTCCGAGAAACCCGCGTGTCGTCGCGTCCACGCGGTCGTCTTGAAACTCCGGACTCAGCGCGTAGAACCCCAGCCCCGGTTCATAGCGCGCGCGGTCGTCGGTCGCTATGCTGTCGCCGGCGATCTGCGCTTTCACGAACAGGTCGTAGCGCATATCGTCGTTAAACGCCTTGATCACCCAATCGCGGTAGCGGAACGAATTGGGATACGGATTGTCGCGTTCGGAATCCAGCTTGTCGTCCGAGTACCGCGCCACATCCAACCAGAACCGTCCCCACCGCTCGCCATAGTGCGGCGATTCCAGCAGGCGGTCGACCACCGTCGCGAACGCCGCCGGAGATTTGTCGGCGACGAACGCGTCTACTTCCGCCGGAGTCGGCGGCAGCCCCGTCAAATCGTAAGTCGCGCGCCGGATCAACGTGCGCTTATCGGCCGCTCGAACCGGCTTCAGTCCTTTCGCCTCCAGCTTCGCCAGCACAAACCGGTCGATCGCCGTCTTGGCCCACGCGGTATCTTTCACCGCCGGCGGCGCAGGTTTCCGCACCGGCTGGAACGACCAGAACGCGCGTTGCTTGTCGGTGATGCCATAACCCGCCGGTTGCGCCGGAGCGCTTGCGCCCCACACAGCGCCGTTCTTCACCCACTCCGCCAGGTCCGCAATCTCCTGCTCGCTCAACTTTTTCCCGGGCGGCATCTTGATGCGCGGATGCGTTTGCCGCACCGCCTGAATCAGCAGGCTGTGATCCGGATCGCCGGCAACAATCACCGGTCCATCCTTGCCGCCCTTCACCACGTGTTCGCGCGTATCGAGTTGAAGCCCGCCCATCTGCGATCCCGTGTGGCAGGCATAGCAATTCTTGACCAGCACCGGACGCACCCGCATCTCAAAAAACTCGGTCGGGCTCTCAGCCCGCGCCGAGGCAAGCAACAACCCGAAAGCAACAACAGCAGGCAACGTTTTCACAGGCGTTTTCTGTCAAACAGTCTATCAGAACCGGCTGGCGGGCATCGCCGGCAATACTCCCGCAACGGCGCTATTTTTTCCGCACAACAGGCGGATTACCATTTCATGTGGGAGGCCTCCATGGGCTTTCAAATGGAAGCGGGGCGCTATTCTTGTATCAATGGATTGCCCGACGTGCGGTCTTACCAATCCTCCTGAAACTATAAGATGCGACTGCGGATACGACTTCGGCGCAAGCAAGCCTCCTGATGTGCCAGGGTGGCAGATCAATCTTGCTTGGCGGCAGAAAGTCGCAGCCTTCTGGTCGATTACTTGGCCGGCGTGGGCTGGCTCTCTCGCCCTCGTGACTTTTTTGACAAGCGGCTATTCTGTTGACCTTCTCGAAAACAACTTTTCCATCATCGCT
>JBDTAT010000521.1:0-7023 GCA_039924505.1 Bryobacteraceae bacterium | reverse complement strand
GCTAATCCGGCTCCAGCGGTTCACCATATGGACGGGGCCGGAACCGAACAAGTCGTCATAGATGAACCGGCTCACGCTCGAGGGCGCTTCGCGATCCGTCATCTTGTCCGCTTGCACCAGATGCGGCTGAAGGTGCATGTACATCGCGGTTTCGAATTCACAGGCGTGGGCCATGCCGCCAGGGAACTTCGATTCACGCAGGCGGTCCACTGCCTCCTTGGCCAGCGCCCAGTGGGGAACCGAGCCGGCCAGCGCCCGCGTTGTATTGTTAATCCGGCGCGCGGCAAGATTGCACAGCATCTGATTGCTGCCGTGACCGTTGACAAAGACCACGCGATCGAAACCCTGCCGGACAAAGGAGTGGGCCACGTCATAGCAGAAGTCGATGAACACATATTCCCGGATGGAAATAGTGCCCGGAAACCCCATGTTGTGCTCATTGAATCCGTAGTGGATCATCGGCGCGGTAAGAATCGATCCGTCCGATCGCTTCGCCGCTTCTTCGGTCACGTGCTCCACCAGCACATTATCGACGTCAATGGGCAGATGATAGCCGTGCTGTTCAATGGCCGCGGCGGGGATGACGATGACGCATCCCCGTTCCGCGGCTTCCCGGGACTCTGGCCAGGTCAGAGTTCGATAGAGGTGTTTGCGCTGCTCCATCTTAGAAATATAGCTTGAGCGCAAATTGGATAATTCGCGGGTCGCGCGCGCTGAAGGTCTTGCCCGCGTTCGCATTGTCGATCAACAGTCCGGCGCCGCCCGGATTCAGGAACTGAGTGTGGTTGAACGTATTGAAGAATTCGCTGCGGAGCTGCAAGTAACACGACTCCGTGAAGTGAAAATTCTTCATGAAGCTGAAATCCCAGTTGGCCAGACCGGGCCCGAAAATGATGTTCCGGCCGGCGTCGCCGATCGTGTAGGCAGCCGGCACGGCGAATGCCGCGGGGTTGAAGCACTGGTTCGGGCAACCTTTTCCGCTCGGGTCCCCCACCACGTCCGGCCGGCGCGCATAGTTGAAGCCGACGTTTGCGGGGTCTCCGCTGATGCCCGGCGTAAACGGTTGGCCGCCCTGGAAGGTAGCGATCCCCGCTACCTCCCAGCCGCCCACAATCGCGTCTTCGGCGCGGTTCATGCCGCTGCCAAACGCTCGGCCGCGGCCATACGGCAGTTCCGCGACGAAGTTTGCCACCAGGCGCTGGCCGACGTCCAGATCCGAAGGGCCACGCATCGTCCGGTAGTTGAACGGATTATCCGGGTTCGCTGGACTTTGATCGTTCGTCCCGTAATCAATCGATTTGCCCCACTGATAGCCAACCAGAAATGAGACGCCCTTGGAGAAGCGCTTCTCCAGTTTCACCTCCAGCGCATTGTAAATGCTGTTGCCGGAGTTATCGTAGTACTGGCCCGTTCCCAGCAAGGGAAAAGGAACGCGCGACTGATAGTTGCCGGGCCCCGGAGCCGCGATGTTTTCCGCGAACGCGTTCTCCAGGTGAGTGCCCTTGTTGGCGACATACGCCGCCTCCAGCGACAAGTCCGGGACCAGTTCCCGCTGGATCGCCACGTTCCATTCGTTCATGTAAGGCGTCTTCTCGTGCGGATTGAATCCAAATGTGAGCGGCGTGTTGAAGCTCGCGTGCGTGCTGAAGGGTGGAAAGTAGTTCTCCACCGCCAGCGTTGGGAAGCCATTCACCGTGGGCTGCGATTTGGATTCGTCCAGGATGAACGGCACGTTGATAATCGGCGCGCTGACCGTGTTGTTTCCGCTGGTCAGCAGATAAAAGATGCCGTAACCTCCCCGGACAACGGTCCGGTTGTCTGAGAACGGCCGCCAGGCGAATCCCAGCCGCGGAGCGAAGTTCTTGTAGTCGTTATACAGCAGCTTATTTGGCAAACCCGCTTGCGCGGCCGTCTTGATCATGTTCTGGTACACGGGGTAGGCAAACTGCGCTACTTGCTGCGTGGTCAGATTGATGTTGCCCTTGTACGTCGACGCGATCCAATCGTCGTTGACGAAATCGAAATCCGCCGACTGGCCGAGCTTGGACGTCGGCTGCAGATTCAACTCGTACCGCAATCCAAGATTGAGTGTCAGCTTGCTTGAGACCTTCCAGTCGTCCTGCGCGAAGAAGTGATACCGCGTCTCGTACTCTCCGAAAAAGTTGCGCGGGAAACTACGCGCTCCGCTGGACGGATAGCCCGAGAGGAAATCCGCGAAGCCGTATCCGGAGTACTTTCCGCTGAACGAGAAATTGCCGCGCGAGTTGGCCGAGTTCGTGGAACTCAGATCGTACTTGCGTAAATCCGTCCCGATCTTGATGTTGTGCGCGCCCCGCGTGATCGATACCGAGTCCACAATCTCGTAGGTGTTCGTCGGATTGATGATCGGCTTATAGGTCTGTCCGTTGATGCCCGTCAGGCCGGTGATCGAAAGCTGCGGAAACCCGGGAAACGTCAGGCTGGTCTGTTCAAACCCATTGATCCCGGCCTTCTCGGTGTAGTTGGTGCCCAGTCCGATCGGCAGATTCGAATTCTTCAATCGCGCATAACCGAGGCGCAGCTCATTCAGCACGGTGGGACTGAACAGGTGCGTTTCGCTGATCACCGCGTTTTGCGTCCGCAGTCCTTGCGTATAAGCGCCCTGATCCGGGAACGATCCGGGGTTGAACGCGTTGAGGTTATCGATGGAATACCGGCCGAACAGGGTATCGTTGGCGCCCAGGCGCTGATCGATCCGCAGATTGCCCTGGTCGGAGTCCGATTGAAACGGAGCCGAGTAGATAAAGTTGTTCGGCCCGGAGTTGGGGACGGGGATGAACTGTAGAAAATAAGCGGTAGAGGGATCGACGCGATTCGCCGGGATGACGTTGCCGGGGAACGGCGCGCCCGTGAGCGGATCTTTAATCGCCGTGCTCAGCCCGGAAAAATCGCCGTTCCGCTGCGCCGCTGTTGGCACCAAATCGTTAAACGTCTGTCCCTGCCGTATTCTCGTCCCTTCGTAGTTCACAAAGAAAAACGTTTTGTCGTGGAGGATGGGACCGCCCAAGGACCCGCCGAACTGGTTCTGCCGGTACGGGAAATTGCCCGTCGCGAAAAAGTTGCGCGCATCCAGATCGTTGTTCCGCAGGAATTCATAGAGCACGCCGTGATACTGATTCGTCCCCGCCTTGATCGTGGCGTTCACCACGGCGTCGCCGCGTCCATATTCGGCCGAGAAGGAGTTCGCCTGAACTTTGAATTCCTGGATGGCGTCCACCGATGGGGTTAGCATCACGCCGTCGTAGAGTTGGTCGGAGTCTTCAATGCCGTCCAGCAGAAATTCCGTCTTTCCATAGCGCCCGCCACTGACCGCGATGGTCGTCGCTCCGGTCTGCTGTCCCGAAGGCCCGCGGACGACGTTGGGCAGCAATTGCGCAAGTTGCACGAAGTTGCGCCCATTCAGAGGCAGGTCCACGATCGTCCTGTTCGGAATCACCTGGCCGATGCTGCCTATCTCCGTATTGATAATAGGAGCCTCCGTGGTTACCTCCACCTTCTCCGAGACGCTGCCGACCTTCATTGTGACGTCGTACCGGGCTTGCTGATCCACCTGCAGCACGATGCCCGAAAACTCTTGTGTTTGAAAGCCCTGCTTCGTCACCGTCAACTTGTACGCGCCGGTGATTGGCAGCGCGGGAAGCTCAAAATCGCCTGTGTTGGTAGTGACGGTGTTGCGCGTCAGGCCGATCGCCGTATTGGTGGCGCTCACCTGCGCGCCTTCCACTACCGCGTCGGAAGCGTCTTTGACTTTGCCGAGAATCGTCGCGGAGGGCTGGGCCCAGCATGTTGAAGCCAGGCCAAGCACTCCAATTCCAACCGCCGTTCTAAGTGAATTGATCATTTGCCTCTCTCCTTCGCGCCGCGCTCGTTTTGCGCGTTCCTCAAAAATTACCGGGCGGGGACCAATGCAGGGTCTCGAATCAATCCGGTATTATCGGTCATACCTGTACGGAAGTCGACCCCGCTGCGCCCAAAGCCCGCCCCCTTAAAGGACCCCATACTTTTCGTACACCTCGCGTAAATACGCCCCGCGCGTCAGGTCCGCACGGCTCCTATGCTCCCGTCCCGCCTTTTCCGCGGCTCGCCGGACAGCCTCCTCGACCGCGGGGGCTGGAATCGCAATAATGCCGTCGAAATCCGCCACAATCAGGTCGCCAGGAGTTACCGTCACGCCGCCGCAATCCACCGGCACGTTGTAGTCGATCACCACGCCCCGGCCCTTGGAATCGACCGGCTTCATGCCCGCGGCAAATACCGGAAAACCGAGCGAAAGAATCTTTTTCACGTCGCGGATCAGACCATCCACCACCGCCCCGCGAGCTCCACGCGCCTTCGCGGCTGTGGAAAGCAGTTCTCCCCAGGGCGCGTTTCGTTTCGATTCTCCGGTCCCTACCACCACGACTTCTCCCGATAGCACGCTATCGAGCGCCTCGATTTCCAGCGCATACGGGTCGGCCGAAATGTAGTGAACGTCCATGCAGCTAATGGTGCGCGCCCAGCCGGCCATCGTCATATCGGAAGCCAGCGGACGGAGGTGTTCACGCATGGCCCGGTCGCGAATCCCCATGTCGTCAAGGGCGTCGGACAAAACAGCGGTATACAGATTCTGCTCGATATCCGAAAACAACCGCCAATCGGCATCCGCGGCGGCCCTGCCGGAAGCTCTCCCGGCGGAATGGTTACTGTTGGTCGACAAAACTCCTCCTGCCCCTTCTCAATACGACGCCACGATCGCGTACTTCGCTTCGTCCGGGTGGCGAATCTGGATCCACTCTTTGGCAACGTCAAAGTCCGTCCAATGGACGCCGTTTACCGATACACTCCGAATCGGTTTGGCTTCCGGGTGCCGGAGCCTGACAATCAGTTCCGCCGGACGCGTGCCGCCCTGCATGGCCACCGAGGCGGTGATCCGTCCGGCGTTAGCCTCGCTGGCGATCGTCATCGAAAGCTCACCGTAGTATGTCGGGCACCTCTCGACTTCGATCTTCTTGCCGTCGGCCAGCCATGCCCGCGGCGCCGCCATCCCCAGAATCAGCGCTCCGTCATCGCGCTCATGCACCAGCATGTTCCGGTACAACTCGAACCAGGCGCCATCCGTCGATGGCGGTCCGAAATATTGTCCATGCGTCCAGCGGTGTTCCACCGGCTCAAATACCGAATGGCTGAAGGCGCCCGCCATGAAGCTGTAGAAAACCCGAATCGCGGCCTTGGGATTGTCGCGCAACAGGTATGCCGCCGCCTGCTGATTGTAAACCGGCTCATTTGCGATTCCCAGCCCTTCGCGATACAGATTGTCTTCATGGTCGTTGAGCAGCCAGTTCGAAAGCTCGCCTTCGGCGGAGATCGCTTTCAGCCGGATCATGTGTACGGCTCCGGTATCCACGTCGGCCGGATACCACTCGTCGAAAGCGCGCCGGTATGTTGTAGCTTCGCTCGGCACATAGGGCTGCCACGTGTGGTCGCGAAGCTCGACGATGGGAGAGCGCACGCTCGCCACCCGAAATCCTAGTTCCGCGGATTCTTGCAGCGCGCGCGCCAGCCGCCGGCTCTCTGTTCCGCGCGGATCTCCGGTCTCTTCGAGCACGCGGCCGAAGAGGTCCAGCCCCGCGTACATGTAAGCCTGATTGAACGCCCAATAACCGTTCCCGGTTCCATCGTTGAGAGGCGCCTCCACCAATCCATGTATGGCCCCCGGCCGGCGCTGGGCGTCGCGTACCTGCTCGAAACAGTACTTCAGCGCTTTCAGACTGTAGGGCATCAGCCGGTCGAGCGCGGCGCGATCGTGCGACAGCAGGTAGTTCTGGGCCACCGCGTACAGCATGCCCGGTGTGTAAGCGCCCCAATTCGCAAAACCATTGACGTGCCCGCTCTCCTCCTGATTGTTCCGAAATTGCGCCAGCAATTCTTCCGTAGAAATCCGGTGATAACCGCGCAAATCGTACAGCATGTAGTCCACGTAAACCGACTGATTCACCGGCCACGGCGTGCCGGTCTGGCTGTATGCGAAATTGGAATACGGCAGATCGATCGCAACGTCCGGACCCGACCCTCCATGGCGTCGAGGCAGGCGTAAGGCGTGCCAAAGCGACGCGCGGAACAAATCGTTTACCGCTTCCTCGGGAACCTGGAATCGTGCGCCGCGATTTATGTAATCGGACCAGAACTGCAAAGTCTTTTCACGGGCAGTCCGGTAATCGAGCGCTTCAAACGCCGGCACGTCTTCCGGCTGAACCATCGGCGACGGTAGCTTCACCGTGAATTGTGCGCTGGCGTGCGGCGAAAGTGTTACGTCAAAGGTGGCGTCCAAACGCTTCATTTCGCGCTGGTAGTCGTGGACGCCGCCCCATTGCACGCCGCCTTTCACGCCATCGACGGCCAGCAGAGCCCGATGGTATGCCCGCTCGCGAAACAGCACCGTATCACCGTGCCGCTCGGTATAAATCGTCGCGTCAGCCTGCGGCCGCAACTGGCGCCGGTGTACGAAGCTGATCGGAATCTCCCGTGCGCGCCCCTCTAATTCCGTCACCGTAAGCTGCTGCAGCAGCACCATCTTCAAATCGCCCCGCCGCTCGGTGGGCACTCCCTCCAGCGGGTAGGCAAACTGTTCCACTTCATAGCGGATTCCGTCCTGTTCGAAGGTGGTGGCGATCGCCGGCAGTCCCTTCCACAGGCGCTGTCCGCGCCAGGTGTGCTGAATGCCTTGCGCGATATCGCCGAAGCTGAACCAGAACTGGAAGTGGTCGGGATTCCCGAGATCGTTCCGGACGCCGGCGCCGCGGTCGACACCGAACTTCGGAATGCTGCTGTCCCATGCCAGACAAACGATGTGCCCGGGATCATGCTGCTGCGGATTCGTGTACGCCGGATTTCCCATGTCTTCCAGCCGCTCCAGGTATTCGGCGTAGGTGGCATCCGGCGCCCGCGAAATCCGATCTAGAATTCGGCGGCCCTTAAACGGCGCGGCCTCCCGTTCGTACGCGTCGA
>JBDTAT010000520.1:0-5157 GCA_039924505.1 Bryobacteraceae bacterium | reverse complement strand
CAGCTCGACGATGCCGGGCGCGACGGATCCTGGAACTTCATCGCGATCGAGTTGCCACCCCCCGCCAGAGCCACGCCGCCCGCGAGAAAAAAAAGCGCGCGAACGCTACCGTGCGGGATGGGCAACTCGGCAATGTCGCGGCTGCTAATGACTTGGCCCACGTTGGTCGACTCGGTTTCGAGCAGCGGCGTCTCGGCCGACACCATCACCTTCTCGGTCACTTGCCCCGGCTCCAGCGCAATATCCACACCGATGCGATCGCCGATCCGCAATTCGATGTTGTCTCTCTCGAACACTTTGAATCCGGACAGTTCCGCGGAGACGTTGTATGTGCCCGGATTGAGAGCCAGAATCTGGTAATTGCCGTCGGCGTTCGAAACCGCGTGAACCGCGACATTGGTGCCCTTGTTGGTGGCCGTCACTGTTACGCCGGGTACCATTGCGCCGCTCGAATCCGACACGCGGCCAACGATATTGCCGCGCGATTCCTGTGCGAGCGCTGGGACCGCAAGTGCCACCAGGTAAATGAATAACGCAGAAAAGCCCAGCTTCATTCCGTTGGGGAATTGTTGTAAATACATATGTCTCCTTTGCTTCAGCCGCGCAGGCTCTCATGGCAAGCCCGGTTCCCCCCGTGCGAACCGGGGCGGATCGATGCGATTGATCCGATTTGACCCGTCAACCGCGATTCTCCATTAATTCGTATACGATGTCAAGCATAAAATTATAAATCGTATACAACTAGATCATGCTCTCGCGCAACCTTGGCCCGCCCGTCGACACGCCTCGACCACTCCGTTCGCGTCTTGGAATGGCGTTGAAACACCCTCTTCGCCGCTGCACAACTGGTTGTTGGCAGCCATACGCCATTGATCCAAACATGTTTGCTGAACCGGTTGCCAATGACAGCCGTCTCGCCGGTCCATGGATACCCCCATGAACAATTAGAACTTCGTTCCGTGGTTGGCCTCGATCAGGTCTACCAGCAGCATTGGATTTGAACCCTGAATGCGAGCCATGCCGGTGTGAATTTGAAACGGCATGCCGTATCTTGCGCTAAACTCTGTGAGCCGCCACATGATGAAGTACTCACACGCCTTGGCCTCCTCAGGAGGATTACCTCCGACCGGGATAGTCTGAAGACGCGGGCGGCCGTCTCCGTGGCGGCGTTGTCAAACTGGAGCGTCCGCTGGTATGCCAGAGTTGTTTTCAGGCATACCGCGTCTTCCGCCTGAGCCTCCACAAACATGCAGTCGAGTAGCGCCAGATGGTTATCCAGGGAATCCAGGGGAAGGCCTCGCTGGTGCGCATACAGATACCGATCGTCGAAGGAGCTTCGAATCTCCGCCGTGGTTACCCATAACGTATTCCGACGGATAAAACCCCCAGGCGAGCGTTGTCACGTTGAAAGTTAGAAATTCAAAGGGATAGTCTGCGCGGAAGTTGAATCGCTCCCGGTGACGGTCGCAGATCATCGGTTCAATGTGGGCACGCTTCCGGAGCACTTGGTAGAGCCACTTCCGATCACCGTAGTTATCGAAGATACCGCGGTCCAGCCCGGCGGCACGGGCCGGCGATTTGGGTAACTACCGCCTCATGCACTTCATCTGGTACTATCGGGAGGCGGCGGCATGACCGTTCGAGATCTAGGGTCTATTCTTCGGGACTCTGTCGCGAGATGGAGCGACCATGAGGCGCCCCACCTGGGTGCGGCTCTTGCGTTTTACACGCTTCTTTCGCTGGCTCCGCTATTGATATTCCTGGTCGGGTTGTTATCCGTGGGATTTGGCAGGGACGTCGTCGAAAACCGCCTGGTGGCGGATTCGAGCCTACTGGTGGGCAGCACCGGCGCCGACGCCATCCGGATTCTGCTGGCGGGTAAGACGTCCGGCGGACCCACGGCAGGGATTCTGGCAAGCCTCACGCTCCTGTTCGGCGCCTCAGGCGTGTTCGGCGAGCTGAGAACCGCACTCAACAAAATGTGGGACGTCGCGCCTTCCCGCACCGGGATACGCAGTCTGTTTACGCAACAGTTGTTCGCGTTTGGCTTGGTTGTGACGGCTGGATTTCTGCTGGTTCTGTCGATGTTCGCGACCATCGGGATGGCTATCGTAGGCAAGTTTTTTGCCGCTGGAATTGCCACTCCAATCTGGCTGTTGCGGGTGGTAAATATATTCGTGTCGCTCGCCGTCGTTGTATTTCTATTTGGATTGGTTTTTCGATTCGTGCCAGACCGCGTGCTTCCGTGGCGGGACATAATAATTGGCGCGGGAGCAACCGGTCTGATGTTCGAGATCGGGAAGATCGTCCTCGGTCTGTATTTCGTCTGGGCCGGAGTGGGATCGGCCTACGGCGCGGCCGGCTCGCTTGTGGCGATTATCATCTGGGTTTACTACTCGGCGCAAATTTTCCTGTTCGGCGCGGAATTTACGAGAGTCTATAGTATGCGCCACTCACCGTAGGACTTCCGTGCGCCAAGTTTCGCCGGGGCGCCGCATTCGCCGCGGCGCACAAAAATCAGCCGGGTGGTGCAACGCTCTGAATGTGTCGGAGGCTCACGCTGTTCTTCCGAATGCTTTAACATTCCTGAGCAAATCCGCAAAGTAGGGGAAACGGCAAAAACCCTGCGCCACGAGTTGCACTACCTGGCTTTAACTGGAGCACATTCACCTCAGCCACCTTCCTGACGCCGTTCTCTCTTCAGTTGGAGGTTCGCAAGCCTGCACAGCAAAACGCTTGCTCTGATTTGCGTCCACACTTCGGATTTACCAGCAATTCTAATTCCAGAGCGATTCGCTGGCGAAGCGAGACGCGAGATAGCGGCCGCGAGTCGAATTTACCTGAACCCGTAGACGAACTAGAAGAATTCGACGAGCAAGGTGAGTTCGCATAGCCCACCATTCTCGAAAGCGCTGCTCTTGGAAGCCGGCCGAAACGTCGTTCATCGGCGGCTACTCCGCTAACAACAATTTAAAGCTTACTTTACTCTCGAACGTCACCTGATTCATTGTGCATTGAAGCGGTGCTTTGTCGGGCCGCCACCGCAACAACTTTGTCCCATGACGGAATCGATCGCCGGTGAAGTGGTCGTATTGGACCTCGACGACCAACTCCGGCTGTAGCGGCTCCCACTCCGCAGATCGATCCGTACTCCACCGGCTGGGACCGCCCGGAGCCTTACCGGTGAATCCCGGGGTCAGGATGAGGGGTTCCAATTTCTTCGTCAGCGTTTTGCGTTCCGCGTCACGGAAAGACGACGTGAAGCCGACGTGGTTCAGCAAGCCTTCTTCGTCGTAGAGGCCCAGCAATAGGGACCCTACAACCCGCCCCTTGGACGCATAACGGAATCCGCCAATCACGCAATCGGCCGACCGTATCCATTTGATTTTTTCCATGGCTCGTGCGCCGGAAATGTACGGTTGGTCCATGCGCTTGGCCACGATGCCATCAAGTTGGCCGCGCATTTCTTCGATCCAGCCGCGCGCAACTTCCGGGTCGCGGGTGTTACGTGACAGCACTACCCTCTCGTTGTCCTCCAGGTAACCGGCGTAAAGCGATTCCAGACGGCGGCGGCGCTCTTTAAGAGTCTGGTCAAACACTGCGGCGCCTTTCTCGTCCACCAACAAATCGAACGCCACCAGTTGCGTCGGATGGCTGCGTGCAAGAGTCGCGACACGGCTAGCCGCGGGATGGATTCGCTGCAGCAGGTCGTCGAATGAGAGGCGTCCCTTAACCGGCACAATCAATTCTCCATCCAACACGAACTGCTTGGCCTTCACGCTTCGCAAGGCTTCGGCAACCTCTGGAAAATATCGAGTGAGGGACCGGCCGGCCTTGGATTGCAGCTCCACTTCGTCGCCGCCACGGAATGCGATACAGCGAAAACCATCCCATTTGGGCTCATACTCCCACTCCGGCCCGATTGGAATATCGCTCGAGATCTTCGCTTCCATCGGCAGGAACGGAATAGCGATGGGTAGGTTCATAGCGATCGTTCCAGGTTGAATCGATTGCTCTTCAGCAGTATCGGATGAAACAGATCTCCCACTCGCGCCACTCGTTCCCGCATGTTGTCCAGACGAAAGTCCTCTATCGCGATTCCGCGTTCGATTTCTTCCCACGTAACCGGAGCCGATACGGTCGCGCGCGGTTTTGGCCGGACCGAATACACCGAGGCCAGCGTGCGGCTCCAGGCATTCTGGTTATAGTCGACCAAAACCCGGTTGGCCGGCCGCTTCGCGATGCGGTACTCTGCCGTGATAATGCCGGGGTGAAGCGTGGCGAGCTCCAGCGCGAGGGATTTCGAAACGGTCCAAACTTGCTTTTGTAGCGGACCGCGCACAATTGGCACGTAAATATGCAGCCCTCGCGATCCAGTGGTTTTTGGATAGCTCCGGATCTTAAGCCGCAACAGCGCTTCGCGAACGGCTAGTCCCGCTTCCAGTACCTGCTTGAAATCCGAGCCGGGAGTTGGATCGAGATCGAAGTGAAGATAGTCGGGCCGGTCGACATCGTCGCACCGCGCATACCACGGATTCAGATCGATGCATCCCAAATTGACCACCCACAACAGGCCGGTAAGATCCTGGATTACAGGGAAGTCCACGACGTTGGCGGATGGATGCTGAATCGCGCAGATGGGAAGCCATTGCGGCCGCGCATCGGGGGCCCGCTTCTGAAAGAAAAATTTGCCGGATGCCCCGTCCGGGTAGCGTTTCATGACCATGGCGCGGTTGGCAAGGTGCGGCAATAAGTACGGAGAAATATCCGCGTAGTACTGAAGCAAGTCCCGCTTGGTGAGCGCTTCGTCCGGCCAAAAGATCTTGCCGAGGTTCGTCAGTTTGGCGGTTTGGCCGCCGGCTTGCACTTCCGCCGTCGATTCACCCGTGGGGATTTCCAGGGGGTGAATCCTTTTGCGCTTCGGCGTTGGCATCGCCGGCCCGCGCGCAACGCTGGGATGAGTACTCATGCGGTGGCTACCTCAGGACAAGGCTCGCCACGGTCGATGCCAGCAGGCGAACGGGCTTTGGATAGCCGCGTAACGCGGCTGCGTCAATTGGACGACTTTTTCTTCGGTGGAACCTTTGTCCCGGCGCTGCGTGCTTCGCTCAAAGCGATCGCAATCGCCTGTTTCCGGCTTTTTACTTTTTCGCCACT
>JBDTAT010000519.1:0-2760 GCA_039924505.1 Bryobacteraceae bacterium | reverse complement strand
ACCAATGTGGCGAATGGAACAGCCGGGAACCAGCCGGTCGTCACATTGACAGTTCAGGACAACGGCGGCAATGCCATTCCGTTGTCGAAACTGGGGACGCTGACGCTGACTATGGCGGGGCCGGCGTCCGATTACGGATATACCAGTTTCGGCAGCGATGTTACGACGCCCGGCTACGTTTCCGAGAGTGCTCTGGGCGCCAGTTGCGATGCCAGCGGAACGTGCATCTATACGTTCAGGCACGCCATTCCGGCGAGCGCGGCGGGCACCTACTCGATCGGCGTCGAAGCCCGGCGGACGGAGGTCTTGCTGGGGGGCACCACGTCGCAGCAATCGGTGACCTACGGTGCGGTGAACCAGGTAGTGAATTTCTCCGTCGATGGCACGGCGCTAGCGCCGCGGCGGACGGTGGTTTCAATTAACAACTGCAACCAGTGTCACGTATCGTTGCAAGCGCACGGCGGTTTGCGCAATCAAACTGAATATTGCGTGATGTGCCACAATCCGTCGAACACGGACGCGGCCACGCGCGCCATGGCGCAGAATCCGGCGGATGCGGCATTGCCTCCGCAGGGCGTGAACTTCAACCTTCTGATTCACAGACTCCACGATGGAGTGAATCTGCAGACGGACAACCGGGGCCTTGTTGTGGTGGGGTTCCACGGCAGTCACAACGATTTCAGCGGCGTCCTGTTTCCAGCGTTGAGCCCGGCAGGCGCGCCGACGGACCTGGCGAACTGCTCCATGTGCCACGTGAATAATAGCGAACAGAGACTGCCGGCCGGACTGAATGCCGTGGTCGATCCGCAAGGGCCGATCAATCCAATTCAACCGGTATCGTCGGCCTGCAGCGGCTGCCACGTTTCCATTCCGGCCGCTTCCCACATGCTGGCGAACACGACTGCGTTGGGGGAAAGCTGCGAGATCTGCCATGGCTCCGGGGCGGCCTTCTCGGTCGGCCAAGTACATGCGCAGTACTGATCTGTTTGTGGTGCTGGGGTTTGTAGCGATGTTTGCACTGCCGGGCGCGGGGCAGGACGTGGCGCCTCCGTACGCCGGTTCGGAGGCGTGCCAGGCCTGTCACGAAGAGATCTACAACGCGTTCGCGAAGAATCCGCATCACGTGTTGGAGTCGCTGCGCGACTGGTCGAAGCGGGCGTGCGAGTCCTGCCACGGACCGGCGCTGAAACACACCGAATCGGTGGACGCGGCCGACATCCGCAATCCGGCGAAGTTGGCGGCGGTTGCGGCGGACAAGATCTGCCTGAGCTGCCACTTGAATCAGCCTACGCAAATCGGCCGCTTGCAAAGCAGCCACGCGAGGGCCCAGATCTCCTGCACCAAGTGCCACAAGATTCACGCAAAGGGGCCGTTCGGATTGGTGGCTCGGACACCGGCGGTGATAAACGCGGAGTGCGCCGTCTGTCATCAAGCGGTCTGGAGCCAGTTTCAAAAACCGTTTCATCACCGGCTTCCGGAGGGCGCGATGTCGTGCGTCGATTGTCACAATCCACACGGGAGCATACGTCCGGCGATGATGCAGTCGTTCGCGGCCAACGAGCCGGGATGTCTAAAATGTCATGGCGATAAGCGCGGTCCCTTTACTTTCGAGCACGCAACGGTGCGATTTGAGGGATGCGGGGCGTGCCACGAACCGCACGGCTCGGCGAATCCGCGAATGCTGGTGCGCCAGGAGGTGCGCTTGGTTTGCCTGGAGTGCCACGCGAATCTGCCGGCCGCGGGCCCGGCGTTGGGCGTCGTGCCGCCGGCGTTCCACGATCTGCGGTCGGCGCGATTCCGCAACTGCACGGTGTGCCACCAGAAAATTCACGGCAGCTACGTCGACAGGAACCTGCTGCGATGAAGCCGGCGATCTGGATCGCGATTCTCGCGCTGGCGCTGCGGGCGCAAACCCAGCCGCCTGTTCCTGCGCCGCCCGCCGCGCAGATCACGGCGCCTGCCCCGAGTCCGGCGCCTGCTCAAGCCGCCGCACCTGCCGCGGCCACTTCCGCGGCGCCTGCCCAGACTCCGGCGCCGGCCGCTGCGCCAAAACCTGGGCCGGTCGCGGCCCCTGCTCCAGTTCCGGTGAAGGCGGAGGAAAAACCCGCTGCCAAAACGGAAGCGGCGTCGCCGGCTCCGACGGCTGACGAATGGATTTCTGGATCGGTCGATGTGGGATACCGATGGCAGACCGGTGTCGGCGGAAGTATGGATACCTACCGCAGCATCGTGAATCTGGGATCGGGGCCGAAGCTATTGGGCGCCGACTTCACGCTTCTGGATCCGGGCAAACGCGTTTTCGATGTGATGCACGTGCGGGCGTATAGTTGGGGTGACGATCCGTATTCGACGTTGCACGTCGATGCGCGGAAAGCGAAGCGGTACGATTTTAACGCAGACTATCGCAACATCGCGTACTTCAACAATCTGCCGTCGTACGCCGATCCGCTGCTGGGGCGCGGGATCGTTCTCGATGAGCAATCATTCGATACACGGCGCCGGTTCGCCAGCGTGCAACTGGATTTGCTGCCCGGGAACTGGTTCGTTCCGTACCTCGCGTACGACCGCGACTCGGGCGCCGGAAGCGGAGTGACTACGTTTGTCTCCGACGGAAACGAGTTCCCAGCGCCCAATACGCTGCGCGATTTGACGAACCTTTATCGCGGCGGCGTCCGGTTCGAACGGAAGCACTTTCACGTGACGCTGGAGGAGGGCGGCACGACGTTCAAAAACGACCAGAACGTGTATTTCTCCGGCAGT
>JBDTAT010000518.1:0-5045 GCA_039924505.1 Bryobacteraceae bacterium | reverse complement strand
CGCGGAAGACAAGCTGATCGAGTACGACCAAACCGAAAATCCGTTCCGCGACGAAATTGTCGAGCAGCCGCTTACGTTCGATCACGGACGTCTGCTCCTACCGCAGACGCCCGGTTTGGGAGTAGAGGTCAGCCGCGCGGCCGTGACCCGCTTTGCGGTTTGAGGTCGCCGAACTTAGCGAAGTTGCCGCGGAAGCGCCCGGCCAACTGGTGTGCGGCGCGGTCGTAGCCAGCCGGATCCTTCCATTGTGCGCGGGCATCGAGCAATTCCGGGGGAACGCCCGGAACGGCCTTCGGCACCAGTACACCGAACACCGGATGCGCCTCCGCCGGCGCATCGTCCAACTCGCCCGCTACCGCCGCATTCACCATCGCGCGCGTGTATTCCAGTTTCATGCGCTCGCCCGAGCCATAGGCGCCGCCTACCCAGCCGGTGTTCACAAGATAGCAATGCACGCCGTGGCGCTGTAGCTTCTCGCCCAGCATCCGCGCATAGACGGCCGGATGCCGCGTCAGAAACGGCTCGGCGAATCCGTCGCTAAACGTCGCCACCGGTTCCTTGCCGAGGCCGCGCTCGGTGCCCGCGACTTTTGCGGTGTAGCCATTCAGAAAATGATACACGGCCTGCTCGCCGGTCAGGCGAGAAATGGGCGGCAGGACTCCGAAGGCGTCGGCCGTCAGCAACAGCACATGGGAGGGATGGCCGCCGCAGCTCGGAATGACGGCCCTCTCGATAAAGGCGACCGGATACGCGGCGCGCGTATTCTCGGTCAACGCGTCGGAGCTGAAATCAAGATGCCGCCGCTGGTCGTCCATCATGACGTTTTCGAGCACCGTGCCGAAACGCACCGCGTTCCAGATTTGCGGCTCGTGTTCCTGGGACAGATGGATGCACTTGGCGTAGCATCCGCCCTCGAAGTTGAAGACGCCCGCATCGCTCCACCCATGCTCATCGTCGCCGATCAGACGCCGTTTTGGATCGGCCGAAAGCGTCGTCTTGCCGGTGCCCGACAATCCGAAAAAGAGCGCCACACGGCCGTCATCGCCGATATTGGCCGAGCAATGCATCGGCAGCACGCCGCGCGCCGGCAGCAGATGATTCAGCACCGTGAATATCGATTTCTTCAATTCGCCGGCATATTCAGTTCCCACGATCAAGATCACTTTGCGCTGGAAGTCGATCGCAATGCACGTCTGGGAGCGCGTGCCGTCTTCGGCCGGATCGGCGCGAAATCCGGGAGCGAACAGGACGGTGAACTCCGGCGCGTAATCCTTCATGGCCGCGGGCTCCGGCCGGATGAAGAGTTGCCGCGCGAACAGCGCGTGCCAGGCGCGTTCGGCGATCACGCGCACCGGCAGCGTGTAGGCCGGGTCGGCGCCGCTGAAACAATCCTGAACGAACAGATCGCGGTCCTTCCAGGAGGCGAGCAGCCGGTCGTGCAAGCGGCCGAATTGCCGCTCACTCATCGGCTGGTTTACCGCGCCCCAGTTCACCGTTTCTTCGGTGCCGGGATCGCGCACGATGTACTTGTCCTTGGGCGAACGCCCGGTGAACTGGCCAGTCCGCACGACGAAGGGGCCTTCGCTCGCGAGCATTCCCTCGTTGCGCAAGATGGCTTCCTCGATCAGTTGCGCGGCATTCAGGTTCCGGCGGGCGGCGTGAACGCTCTCGATGCCGTGCCCCCGCGAATCGCATCCGGCTGGCCGAACTGACGCATTCCGCATACAGGCTCGGGAAGCAAATCCCCGTCTCAGTCTATCATGGAGATATATGGAGTTGCGCCGTTTGATACTGCTGGCATTGCCGGCGGTTCTGTTTGTCCCATCCGCGGGAGCGCAGGTGATTGAGTTCGATTCCGGCGGCTTGCGTTATCAAACACTGACCAAGGGCGGCATGACCATCATGTATGCGCCGCTGCCGTCGCACATCCGGGAGTACACGATTTTGCAGGTGGCCGTTTCGAACGGATCGCCGATCGCCTGGAGCGTGCGCCCGGAAGACTTCACGTTCGAAAGACCGGACGGCACTCTGATTCAATCGATGGCGGCGCGCACGGTGATTATAGGCTTCATGGAAAAGGCCAGTCGCGGCGACGTTATCAAATTGGTTTCAACCTATGAAACCAACTTGTACGGCATCTCGCATTTCAAATCGACCAACGGCTACGAAGAGCGCCGGCAAAATGCGCTGGCGGAAGTGTCGTCGAGAAAGATCAAAGCCGCGGCGGCCGCCTCCGCGATCGCGTTCGTGCAAACCAAACTCGCGCCGGGGCAATCGACCGACGGGGCGATTTTCTACGACACGGCCGGCAAGCCCATGGGTCCGGGAAAACTGGTGGTGCATGCGGCCGGCGAAGTGTTCGAGTTTCAGTCCGACGCGGAACCACGGCCGCTGATGACGCGGTAACGGCGCCGCGGTAACCGCTCCGTTGAAAAACCGGGGCCGGCCGGAAACCGCTCCCTGCGGTCGCGGCTCGGTTCCGAGGCCCCTGGCCGCGGGGAAAGGCATTGCTTTTCATCGCCTTTGGTGGCCCGCAGGGCCATGGGGCGCTCCCTCACGGTGGCGGCTCGGTATGCGGCTGGCCGGATGGGATGGCGGTTAGGGTTGCGTTCCGATACGAGTGAAGCCGATCTCCGAGAGGATGAAGCCGTACTTGTCGTGGCGGAGGGGGTCGGTCCAGAGCTTGTCGATTTCGGCTCCGACGGTGTTTTCGGCGGCGGGATGGAGCCAGGATTCCGGAGCCGGCTTCTCAAAATACTTGCGGCCGGGGTTTTCAACCGCGACGGTCGCGAGCATACGGCCGTTCACGAAGAATGCAATGTGAACCGGGCCGGTGTCCTTGAAGGTCGCCTCGGGAACCGAATAGTCCACGATGAATTTCAGGCCGACGGTTCCGTGCAATTGCAGTTTCAGCAGCGGGCGTTTTTCGGTCCACCGCCAGGGCGATTGGCTTCGGCCGACCCACACGTCGCGAACGATGTGGCTGTCGGTGTCCGGGGCGCCGAGATCGATAATGGATGGCTCGGCCGTGATGGGCGGCGGATCGACGCGCGGGCTTTGCGCCGGCGGCGGGTAGGAATCGGGCCAGTTCTGACAAGCGGACAAAAGCAGACAGAGCAGCAACGCTACTTGCCGAGCCATTTGACGCTCGAAGGCGTGGAGCCTTCGCAATTCACGGTTTCCGTGACGCCGGAAGAAATCGTTGCGCAGGCGTTGGAGACGGCGGTGCGGAGAGCGAACTCCTGGGTGGCTCCGGAGGCGATGCGGCACTGAATGCGGCCGTTGAACGTCATGCAAACTTCGACGCGGCGGCGGGGTGTGCTGAGGGTGGAGTACACAATGAATGCGATAATGCCGGCGAACATCAGGACGCCGATCAAGACCGGCTTTTTCACGCGCTGGCTCCCATGCGTTCGTCGGCGAAGAAATTCCCCATGGCGCGGAACTTGGCGTAGCGCTCATCGATCAACTGGCTGGCGGAATGTCCGGCGAGTCCGGCGAGCGCCTGGCGCAGGGTTACGGCAAGAAATCCGGCGGCGGCTTCGGGGTCGGCTTGCGCGCCTTCGGGCGGCTCGGGAACAATGCCATCGATCAATTCGAGGCCGAGTAAATCGGAGGCGGTCATGCGGAGCGACGCGGCCGCTTGGGGAGCTTTATCTTTCTCGCGGTAGATGATGGCGGCGCAGCTCTCGGGCGAAATCACGCTGTAATACGCGTTTTCGAACATGTAGACGCGATTGCCGACGCCGATTCCGAGCGCGCCGCCGCTGCCGCCTTCGCCGATTACGACTACAACGATGGGCACGGGGAGGCGCGACATCTCGCGCAGGTTGACGGCGATGGCTTCCGCCTGACCGCGCTCCTCGGCGTCGATACCGGGATAGGCGCCGGGCGTATCGATAAACGTGACGATGGGTCGATGAAACTTGGCGGCCAGGCGCATGGCGCGCAACGCCTTGCGGTAGCCTTCCGGTTTCGGCATGCCGAAATTACGATGAAGTTTTTGCTTGGTGTCGCGCCCCTTCTGCTGGCCGACGATCATCACCGGCTTGCCGTCGAAAAACGCCATGCCGCACACGATGGCCGCGTCGTCGCCGAAAGCGCGATCGCCGTGAATCTCCTGGAAATCGGTAAATAGACGCTGCACGTAGTCGAGCGTATGCGGGCGTTTGGGATGCCGCGCAAGTTGGACGCGGAGCCACGCCGGGTTGGGCGCTTCCGGTTCGGGAACGATGGGTGAGTCTGCCATGGCCTGGTCCTATTTTACGTCGCCAGCACTTCGAGCGCTTCGGGGCCGCAGATGCGGGCGATTTCAGCGCGAAATTCCTTGTCGGGGCGCACCTTGCGGGGCACATCGAGGATGACGGAGAAGTCGCGTGGTTTCTCCAGGCGCAGGCGAACTTCAGTTTCGCCGGGCTTTTTCGAGAACAACTCGGTGAGCGCCGCGGCCTTTTCCGCATCGCCATTCTGGCCGACCCAGATGCGGATGGAAATCAGCGAGGGCAGGTTTACGCGGGCCAAGTCGAGCGGAATAATATCCTGCACGGAGATTTTCGGCGGGGCGTTTTCTTCCGGCAACACCATGCCGCGGATCAACACGGCTTTATCCTCATGGAAGAATTCGAGGAGGCGCTCGTATTGCGTGGAAAAGACCAGGGCGTCGAGGCTGCCGTGGAGATCTTCGAGTTGCATGGCGGCCCAGGGCTTGCCCTCGCGATTGCGTTTGCGCTGGATGGCGGTGAGGATTCCGCAGAGCGCGACATCCGCGCCCTTTTCGAGACCCTCGAGCGACGCCGTGTTGTGAGTGGCCAGTTCCTTCACCTTGTCCATGTATTGATCGAGCGGATGGCCGGTGACATAGAAGCCGAGCATCTCCTTTTCAGCGGATAGCTTTTCCGCGCCGGTCCAATCTGGAACTTTGGGCAGAGGATGTTCGGCCGGCGGCTCGGCTTCAAAGATGGCGGCGAAGAGACCGGACTGGCCGGAGGCGCGGTCGCGCCAGGAGCGCTGGCCGGTCTCCATGGCGGGGTCGATGGCGGCGAACT
>JBDTAT010000517.1:0-2530 GCA_039924505.1 Bryobacteraceae bacterium | reverse complement strand
TACAGTATTCGTATCAACGACCAGTGGCGGATCTGTTTTGAGCGGCCCGCCGGAACACTGGGACCGTCAAATGTTGAGATTGTTGATTATCGCTAGGAGGACAAAGTGGCAATTACCGAGATACATCCGGGCGAGCACATTGCCGAAGAACTCCACGAACTGGACATGAGCGCGGCCGAACTGGCCCGCAATCTAGGCGTGCCTACCAACCGCATCACCGGGATTTTGAATGGGCAGCGCGCCATCACCGGAGACACGGCGCTTCGCTTAGCCCATTTTTTCGGCACGAGCGCCGCGTTCTGGCTTAACCTGCAAAGCCTTTACGAGCTGCGCGTCGCCGAGAAGAAGGCGGGGCGATCGATCAAGTCGCTTCCCCGGTTGAGCCACCGCGAGCGCATTCCAGCGTGAAACGGGTGGCCCCGCGTACGGCGTGCGCTATATTCGGCACGTGGAACCGTTACCTCCGTCGAGGCCGCTGACCGCCCTGGTGCTTTCGGGCGGCGGGTTATTCGGCGCGTATCAGGCGGGCGCGTGGCGGGCGATGGCCGGGCGCTTCCATTTCGACCTGATTGTCGGCGCGTCCATTGGCTCGGTGAACGGGTGGTTGATCGCCGGAGGGTGCTCGCCTGGCGAATTGGAGAATTACTGGCTGGAGCTGGGGCGCAGGTGCCCTCCGCGCCGCCAGTGGCCATTGCCCCCGTGGCGCGGGTTGGTGCAGCCGGCGCAAATCGATGCGGCGCTGCTCGAAATTCACACAGCCTTCACTCCCAAAATGGACTACGCGGTCGTGGTGACCGATCTCGTCCGCATGCGGCCGGTGATCGTCCGCGGTCCGGAGGTCACCTGGCGGCACTTGGCGGCATCTTGCGCCGTTCCATTGGTGTTTCGAGCGCCCCGGATTGACGGCCGCCGGTATGTGGACGGAGGCCTGTTATCGGTGAATCCGGTATGGGCGGCGGCGGCTCTGGGGGCGCGGCGGGTGATCGCGATTAACGTGCTGGAGCGCATGCCGTCCCGTATTCTGGGGATGGGCGCTAACGCGTTGCGCGCGGTGGCGCCGTTCCGGCCGGACGTTCCCGACGAGGTGCAGGTGACGACGGTTTCACCCTCCGAACGGCTGGGAGGCTTACGCGATACCCTGGCGCCGGATCTGGGGCGGGTGCGGCGATGGCTCGATTTGGGCGCCGAGGATGCCGCGCGGTTGGCCGCCTTATAAAAAACCGCCCTATAAAAAACATTCCATCTGGAAATGTTTTGAGCGACAATGGGGAATCAAGCTATGCCGTCCTATCGCATTCATCGTCTACGAGAATCCCAGCGGGCGCACTTCCGGTTCGCTCCGCACGTCAGCGGCGTGACCCAAATCAAGCCCAAGGACTACGAACCGGCAAATCGGGTGGATGCCGCGCACCCCTACGCCGCCTGGTCCGCGTTGCGCGAAACCGGCGACGCCTTGAAGACCGGCGATCTGCTCGAAAGTGAGGGCGGCGATTTGCGGATACTGAAATACATCGGGTTCGAAGAAGCGCGCTGGATTGTGCCGGAGGCCGCGGCGCCGCTGCCGGAATCGATCGCCGCACCGGCCGAGTCCCAGCTCGACGCCGGATGATCCCGGACAACCAAAGCACTTGCCGATTGTGCGCCTTCGCCCGATGGGCTTAAGATAAACATCATGCAGCCGGACGAGAGCGGCGGACAGCCCATCAATTCCTATGCGCTCGTCTCCTACATTCCCGATCCTCTGGGACCCTTCCTTAACCAACTTCGCATTGAAATGCTGGAGGGTTGCACGGCGCGGGCGCATGTGACCGTGCTGCCGCCGCGCCCGCTGGTTCACCCGGCGGAGGAAGCCTGGCAGGAGTTGGTGGAAGCGCTGGAGGACACCACGCCCTTCCTTTTGGACACGACCGCGGTGGAGATTTTCCCGGTCTCTTCGGTAATCTATCTTGGAATTGGCAATGGGTTCCAACAGGTGAAAGCGCTACATGCCCTGTTGAATCGATCCAAACTAGCCTTCCAGGAACCCTTTCCATTTCATCCGCATATCACTCTGGCACAGGGCTTAAACCCGGACCGAATAGGACCTGTGGCCACCTGCGCGCGCCAGCGCTGGGCCGGGTATTGCGGGCCGCGCAGCTTTCCGGTGCGCTCGCTCGAGTTTGTGCAGAATACGATTTTTCCCGAGACGGGGGCGAACTGCTGGATCAATTTGGGTGAATGCCCGTTGAGGCCGGCGCATCGTCCAGCGCAGCAGCTAGGCCGGAATGACTAATCGAACATTTTCAATTGGTTATCGGGTAGTTTCTCAAGCAGAACCTTAGTTGACCGGGACCTTTTGAGCGGGCTGCCGACGACGCCCAGTACTTGCACTTCGTCGAGGGCAGCCCGCGGCGTAAAAATTTTTTGATTCTGAAACGTCGGATCGGGCGGGACAAAGGTAAATCCGTATGGTTCCTGTAAAAGGAGATTATTGGGCAGCAGCCCTTCCAGAGTCTCGGCGTCGCGGAAACGAAGGCGAATCCAGAGGCCG
>JBDTAT010000516.1:0-2922 GCA_039924505.1 Bryobacteraceae bacterium | reverse complement strand
GCAAGATCCGCGATAATCATGGTCGGTTGCTCCAGGAATCTTCCATCGTGGCATACCAGTTCCGGCCAGCGCCACTTGATGCGGATCGGGCAACCGCTTACGCGCCTTCCGAGCCGCCCGCCGTGAGAGAGTGGTGCGTCACGCCACGCAAGTTAAGGCGGCGGAATTACGCTGCCACCGGTGGTGGAGGGCGCCGACTGCACGCCGGGCGTAAGACGGCGGTAGCGCGCGAGGGCGGCGCGCGCCTCTTCCTCGCGGCCCAAACGGCGATACGCAGTGTTGAGCGCGAAGGAGATGGAACCGTCGTCGAGCGGCCGAGCCTTCTCCAGGCACGCGATGGCCTTGGCCGGCTGGTCGAGTTCCAAATAGACCCGCCCGAGAATTTCCATCGCCTCCAGATGCTCCGGTTGCAAACGCTGCGCCGCCACCAGATACGGCAGCGCGAGTTCGGCGCGGCGTTCCCGGTAGAGCACCTCGCCCATCAGGTACTGCCATTCGCCATTTTCGGGCTGCGCGGCTACCAGCGGCTTGAGCAACTGGCCGGCTTCTTCGTATTGATGATCGCGATCGAGCGACTCGGCGAGCCGCCCCTGCAAACGCCGGTCATGCGGCGCGATGGCCAGCGCCTTGCGCCACTCCGCAACCGCTTCCACGCGGCGTCCGAGGCGTTGGTCGGATTCCGCCATCAGTTCGTGAATCTCGGGCGTTGACGGAAGTGCCGCCACATGCTGAAACGCTCCTTCCGCGAGCTTCGCGCATGCGAGCGCAGCCCAGTAAAGATTTTCGGGGCTGATGGTTTTTCCCGCCGCGGCCAGCGCAGCCGCCCAGTCGCCGGACAGATACGCGCACGCGGCGGCGCTCGCCGGGCAATCCGGTTTGCGGACGTTCGACTCTCTCGCGTCTTCCACGGCGGCCCAGTCGGGGTGCTTCGCCGCCCGGTAGATTTCTGCGCGGGCAGCGTGAAGACCGGCCAGTTCCGGGGACTGTCGAATCGCCTCCCGATCAAGCGCCAGCGCTTCGGCGTAACGGCCCTCGGCGAACCGCGCGCGAGCCATCAGCGCGTCCCAGAAGCTGGAGTGCGGCGCCGCCTCGTCCAACCTTTTCGACGCGCGCTCCCCGAGCGTAGCATACGCAAAACCCAAGCCCTGCCATGCCTTTGCCATTTCCGGATGTCTGGCCGCGAGGGACTGAAATCCCTCAACCGCATCTCGCGCATCGCCGGCGCCCATCTCGGCGTCGGCCAGTTCGATTTGTGCCTGCAAGTTGGTGCTGTCTAGCCGCACTGCGTTTTGGAGCGGCGCGATCGCCTTTTGCGGCTGACCCAGCTGCTGGTACGCGAGCCCGAGAAGGAACCACGCGGGCGCCATCCGCGGCTCCGCATGAACAACACGATCTAGCTCCGGAATCGCTTCGGCGGGATGGCCGGCTTTCTCCAGCGCGAGGGCGAGGCTGAGCCGCGGGCCGGGGTTGCCGGGCAGCGCTGCCGCCAGCTCGCGATAGAGTTTTGCGGCCTGGGTGTAATGGCCTGCGATCAACGCATCCTTGGCCGCGTGGCTCTTGGCCGCCAGCGCCTCATCCTGAGCGCGCGCCGTTACAGCGGCAATCGAGCAGAGCGGCGCCAGGACGAGCAGCGTTTGAAATAGGAGACGCACCCGTACTTGAAGATACCGCCGTTTCCGGCGTCCCGTCCCGCGGAAGCGCGACGGGCGCGGCGCGCTCCGTTTGCCCGACGTTCTCAAAAGACAATAATGGTCCATGCCGGTTCGCGCCGCTATGATCCCGTTCTCCGTGCTCGCCATGGTTTCCGCGGTGTGTTTGTTTTGCGCAAGCGCTGGCGCGCCCGTGAGTCCCGTCATCCGGTTCGCCGACGCCAGCGCACGGTCCGGATTGGACTTCGTTCTTAATAACTCGCCCACGCCCGAAAAGTATCTTCCCGCAACGATGGCCGGAGGCGTGGCGGCCTTCGACTACAACAACGACGGGCGCACGGATCTCTTTTTTACGAATGGCGCCGCGCTGCCTTCACTCTCAAAAACGGGGGCGGCATATTCAAACCGGCTGTACCGCAACGACGGCGGCGGCCATTTTACCGATGTGACGGAAGAGGTTGGCTTGGCCGGGTCGGGCTACGAAGTCGGCGCCGCCGCCGCCGACTTCGATAACGACGGATTCGTGGACCTCTTCGTCGCTGGCGTCCACGAGTGTCATCTTTATAAGAACGACGGCGGGAAGCGCTTCATCGACGTCACCGCGCAATCCGGCATTCACTGCGGCGAGTGGGCCGTCGCCGCCGGCTGGTTCGACTACGATCGCGACGGGTTGCTCGATCTGTTCGTCGTCAATTACGTGAAGTGGTCGCCCGCCACAAATCCGGCGTGTCACGATCCATCCGGCCGTTACCCCGTCTATTGTCATCCGAAAGAATTTCAGGGGACCGCCAATACGCTCTATCGCAATCTGGGAGGCGGGCGATTCCAGGACGTCTCGGCGGCGAGCGGCATCGCAAAGTCGATTGGCAAGGGCATGAGCCTCGCCATCGCCGATTACGACCGCGACGGCTACCCCGATGTGTTCGTGACCAACGATACCCGGCCCAACTTCCTCTTTCACAATCTCGGGAACGGCCGCTTCGAAGAGGCCGCCTTCGACGCGGGTGTCGCGCTTCGCGACGATGGGAAGGCCATCTCGAGCATGGGCGCCGATTTTCGCGATCTCGATAACGACGGATTGCCCGACGTAATCTTCACGGCGCTGAGCGGTGAAACATTTCCAATGTTCCTGAATCTTGGGAAGGGGCGCTTCCGCGAGGCGACCTATAAGAGTCATTTGGGCCAGTTGACAACGGGGTTATCCGGCTGGGGCATCGCCGTGGCGGACTTCAACAACGACGGATGGAAGGACATCTTCACGGCGAACTCCCAT
>JBDTAT010000515.1:0-7309 GCA_039924505.1 Bryobacteraceae bacterium | reverse complement strand
CGGGAGTATCGCCATGGAACTGCGAGTTGAACCATTCGACCACCTTGGCCGGCTCGGACGTTCGCGTCATGGCCCCGGCGTTGTCGCCGCAGCGCGCGCCGGAAAGATTGGCCGTTAGATACTTGTGGAATCCTCCCACCAGGCCATCGGTGGCCAAGCCTGCGCTACTGAGCGATTGCGCGAGCATGGATACGGACTGCTCCAACGGCGCCACCGCCACGCTGAAGGAGCGGTCGTCGGACGGCATCGACTCCAGCCTCGCCAGAAACGCGCCTTCAGCCACCTGCAATTGTGCCGGCGTCAGGCCCTGCCCAGCAACGATACGCGCAGCCGGCGCGAGCTCGGCGTGCGCGGTAATGCGCGAAAGGTGCAGAGTGAGAAACTGGACCTGCTCGTCTTTTTCGCGCTCCGCGGGAGTGAAGGCGGCCGCCAGCACCTGTTGCAGCGTCTGATAGAAATCGTCAACGTCGTACACCAGAGCGTCTTCACACGTGCGCGGTTCAAGAGCCGGCTTCACGATGTTGGTAAACAGCTCGCGCGCGCGCGGCTTATCGAGCGGCAGCAGATCCCGGATCGCCCGGCATTCGAGCGACAGCGCATCCAAGCCGAGTCTCATCGCGCGGCCGCGATAGCCCGCTCGCGTATCGATCGGAGTTCCTGGAATGGATACCAGGCGAACGGGTTGCTGTGCGCGCGTTGCTAACTGGAACGCCTGTTCAATCAGTTCGCGTTTGGTATCGCGGTCGGCGATGCGCCCGGATTCCACGATGCGCAGCAATGCGTCGGCGGCGAACTCCGGCGGCGCCGAGTGCGACAGTTCGATCAACGCTTCAAGCTCGGCCGGAATCTTCGGACGTGGCGTGGCCGCAAATGAGAGTAACGGCGCGAGAAGAAGAATAAGAAGCGCACAGGACGCGGCGGCGTCCCCGCTCCGGACCTGAAACAGGCTGCCGCCGCGTTCCGTTGTGCGCGAGTTTCTGAAAAACCGCATAAGATTAGAAATTCACGATGGACGCGAACGACGCGGCATCGAGACTGGCGCCGCCCACCAGCGCACCGTCGATTTCAGGTTGCGCCATCAGGCCCTTCACGTTGTCCGGCTTCACACTCCCGCCGTACAGAATTCGCAAGTTCGCCGCGGCTTCCGCGCCGAAGCATTGCTTCAGATGGCTGCGGAGCACGTGGTGCGTCTCGGCGGCAATTTCGGGTGTCGCCGTTTTTCCGGTGCCGATGGCCCACACTGGCTCATACGCCACGACGATTTGCGCGAATTGGGCCGGCGTCAAATCGCGAATGCCGCCGGAACATTGCCTTATAAGAACCTTGTTCGTTTCCCCGGCCTCGCGTTCTTTCAACTGCTCCCCCACGCAAACAATCGGGTGCAGCCCGGCGTCGAGAGCCGCAATCGTCTTCTTCAAAATGGTGGCATCGGTCTCACCGAAATATTCCCGCCGCTCGCTGTGGCCGATGATCACCCAGCGCGCTCCGGCGGCCTGCAGCATGGGGCCGGAAATTTCGCCCGTATAAGCGCCCTCCTTGGCCCAGAACATATTCTGCGCGCCTACGTCGATTCGCGTCCCTTCAGCCGCTCGCACAGCCGCGGGCACGTTCACGAACGGTGGGCAGACGACGATTTCGCAGTGCGCGGAATGTTCCACCAGCGGGCGGAATGTCTCGAAGAACGCGGCGGTTTCGCCGGCCGTCTTGAACATCTTCCAGTTGCCGGCCATGACAGGTTTTCTCATTTGTGTGTTGGTTCCGTTAGTTTGTGCTGATAGACGGCAAAAAACTGGTCCCCTCGGCGATCCGGGTGGCGAAGTTCTCGGCCACGGTTTGGCCGATGTCGGAAAGTGTGGCGCGTACGCCCAGATTCACGTTTCGCTTCGCGCCCGGCCCGTAAGCGAGCAGCGGAACATACTCGCGGCTGTGATCCGTGGATGGGGTCGTGGGGTCGCAGCCGTGATCGGCGGTAAGAATCGCCAGGTCGCCGGCCGACAACTTCGCCGACAATTGCGGCAACCACGCATCCACTTCTTCGAGCGAGCGCGCATACCCTTCCACGTCGTTCCGGTGCCCGTACAGCATGTCGAAATCGACCAGATTCACGAAGATCAACCCGCCCGCTTGCAGGTCCATCGCCTCCAGCGTTTTCGCCATTCCATCGGCGTTGCTCTTCGTCTTTTCATGATCGAGAATACCCCGGCCGAGGAACACGTCGAATATTTTCCCGATCCCATAGACCGGCACGCGGAGCTCTTCCAGCCGGTCGAGCAGCATTCCGCGCGGCGGCGGCACGGCAAAATCTTTCCGGTTCGTCGTTCGTGAAAACTCGCCCGCGCTGCCGGTGAACGGCCGGGCGATAACGCGTCCCACCTCGTACGGGCCGCGCAGAATTTCCCTCGCGGTCTCGCAAATCTTGTATAGCTCCCATAGCGGAATAACGTCTTCGTGTGCGGCCACTTGAAACACGCTGTCGGCCGACGTGTAAACGATCGGCGAACCCGTGCGCAGATGTTCGTCGCCGAGCTGCTTGATAATTTCCGTGCCCGATGCCGCGTAATTTCCAAGCGCGCGCCGTCCGATCCGCCGCTCGAATTCATCCATCACCGCGCGCGGAAAGCCGCCGGGGAAAAGCGGGAGCGGCTTATCCAGGTGAATCCCCGCCATCTCCCAATGGCCCGTTGTCGTATCCTTGCCGGGGGATGCCAGCGCGCATTTACCGTATGCTCCGGCCGGTTCGGCGGCGGCCTGCAGGCCATCCAGCGGTTTTATATTTGCCAGACCGAGCCCGCACAAATTCGGCAGCCGCAGCAGCCGTTGGCGCGCGATATTTCCGAGAGTGTCGCTACCCGCATCGCCATATGCGGCCGCGTCCGGCATCTCGCCAATGCCCACGCTGTCGAGCACGATCCAGACAATGCGGCCAAAGCTCATATCGTTTACTTCGCCGCGGGCGGCGCATCGTCCAGCGCGGCGCGGATGCGCTGGCCTAGCATTTCCACAAAACGGTCCGGCAGATACCCATCCATGCGGCTGACAATTTTGCCCCGCTTGTCGTAGATCAGGGTCGCTGGAATGTTCGATACACGTAAAGCGCCGGACAACCCGCTCTCGAAGTAGACATTGGCGCCGCTCCAGTGGTTCGCATCCAGGAATGGTTCCACCAGCGCGCGGTCTTCGTCGGTTGCGATCGCCAGGAACGCCACGTCTCCGCGGTCTTTGAATTCCTGCTTTACTTTCTCGTAGAGCGGATGTTGCGCGCGGCACGGCCCGCACCACGTGGCCCAGAAATCCAAAACCAGAACCTTGCCGCGCATGGATCGAAGATTCAGCTTCCGGCCATTTGGACCGGTCAGCGTAAACTGCATCGCATCGCTCAAAGCGGCGTTCGGATCGGAGGCGCTCGCGGCTGCGCGCCTCTGCGCAAGCAGGGCGCAGGTGCGGTCGTACGCCGCCAGAGCTTCGTCGCCGAGTCCTTTTTCAGAACCATGCTCGCCGCGGTATAGCTCGCCCATTTTCAGCCGGTCGCGTGCCCGGTCCGCGTCCTTGGCGCGCGCGTCCGGAATCGTAAATGCGTCCGCGTAGCGGTGAATGGCGTCGTCCGTCTTACCCGCGGCCGCAAGTGTTTCGGCGGCTTGGCGCGCGAACTCCTCGGAAGGGAAAATCTGAAACGCGCTCTCGGCCAACCGGACGGCGTCGCCGTCGCGCCCGAGTTTCGCGCTGGCTTCGGACTCCAATAACAATGCGCGGCCGATCCCGTGATCGATTTCATTTTTCCGCTGCGCCGTTGCCTCGCCTCCAGCCGGATTCGTCTTCGCCATCGACTCCACCAATTCCTGAAAATGCCGCGCGTAACCGAGCGCCCGCTCGGCAGCCGCCCGGTCCCCGGTTGCGAGCAAGGCGCGAGCCACGTTATCCAAAATCTGAAGGTCGTCGGGAGCGGACTGCAGCACGCGTTCCCCATAGAGCGCCGTACGCTGGTCGTCCTTCAGTTCAATTGCGCCTTTCACCAGCGCCCGCTCAAGTTCCAGTTTGCGCGCCGAGTTCGGGTACTTCGCCAGGTGTACTTCGATGGCTCGCACCAAGTCGATAGTGCTGTTGCCCGCCTCGCCCACCGCTTCGCGCAGATCCGCCTGCTCGGCCTCGGAAGGTTTTTGCGCGGAGGCGCCGGGAACACAAAGCGCCAGTAAAACAAAAACCGCGCGCGCGCCGTAAATTCCATAGCTCATTGCGCCAGCGCCTTTTTGCCGCGGAATATATCGGCCAACTCCGCCGCGCGCTCCCGGTCCATGTGCATATAACTTTCGTTTTTCGCCACCCGGTCCAGTAACGGGAGGAACTGCGACCGCGCCACCAGCCGCTTCCGCTCCCAGGATATCTGCAGCAGTAAAAGCGCCTGATTCACGCCCAGCTTTTCAAACTTCGCCGTCGTTTCCAGGCGCATGTAATCCTGTTCGGTTTCGATAATCCGTTCGAACCAGTCGGCCAGTTGCTGCGCATCGGTATCCAGCGAATAGTTGAATTTCACTTCGTGGATGTCCTTGCCATCTTCGAAACGAAATGTCTTCACGCCCATGTTCGCAACCTTCAAGTTCGATTCCAGCGGCCGGGTGAAGTGGCCGAGTTTATCGGCTAATCGGAAAATCTCCGCCGTCTCGTCGTTCTCCAAGTGAAACTTCAACGGCTGATCGTCGGTTGGCGATTCCTTATATACGGCGGACCCGTCGCGCTCCACTGTAATGCTGCACCACGCCGGCACGCTCCCCGGGAACGACTTCGAGTACGTGATGTGCGGCGCGGCCGCCAGCGGCAGCGACAAGGCCAGCAGCGCAATCGATTTCATCGTGCCGCGCCTATTCGCGCCTGGGCGGTGTGCGTCACGTGGCAGATGGCCACCGCGATGGCGTCGGAGGCGTCTTCAGAGCCGATCTGTTCATCCAGGCGGAGCAGCGACTTCACCATAAGCTGCACTTGCCGCTTTTCCGCCCGGCCGTAGCCCACAACGCTGGTTTTCACTTCCAGCGGCGAATATTCGCCGAACGCCAGGCCCGCCTCGGCGATCGTCAGCAATGCAATCCCCCGCACATGGCAGAGCTTCAACGCGGTCTTCACGTTCTGCGCGTAGAAAACTTCTTCCACCGCGCCGGCCTCCGGATTGTGAATCTGAATCACTTCGCGCAGGCCGCGCGCAATCTCGACCAGCCGCGACTCCAGGCTCTGTTTCGTCTGGCAGCGGATCACGCCGGCCGTCACCATGCGATGCTCGCGGCCATCGCTATCGATCACACCGTAGCCGGTGCGTTCCGTCCCGCAATCGATGCCCAGAACGCGCATGGGGTGGCCGCTGCGGCGGCTTAGACCAGCGCCGCCATCTCGCTTTCGTCGATGTCGAAGTTGGAATACACGTTTTGCACGTCTTCGTGTTCTTCGAGCGCCTCGGTCAACCGCAGCATCGCGGCGGCGTTCTTGCCTTCCACCTTCACCAGGTTTTTCGGAATCATTCCGACTTCGGCGGAAGTAGTGGGAATTCCCGCCTTCTCCAGCGCCGCCACCACCGCCTCATGCGCTTCCGGCGGCGACAGAACATCCCAATTGGAGCCATCGCTGCGCAAATCGTCGGCGCCGGCATCCAGCACGATGGCCATAAGCTGATCTTCACCGGCTTTGTCGCCGTCGATCAGAATCTGGCTCTTGCGCTCGAACATCCACGAGACGCTCCCCTGCTCGCCGAGGTTGCCGCCGTTTTTCGAGAACATGTGGCGGATATCGCTGACGGTGCGGTTGCGGTTGTCGGTGGCGACGTTGACAAGTACGGCGGCGCCCCCGGGCCCGTAGCCTTCGAACATTGCTTCCTCGATCTGCGTGCCTTCCAGTTCGCCGGTGCCGCGCATGATCGCGCGTTTGATGTTCTCGGCCGGCATACTGACGGCCTTGGCCGCGACAATGGCGGTGCGCAGGCGCGGGTTCATATCCGGATCGCCGCCGCCGCGTGCTGCGATGCTGATTTCTTTAATGACGCGCGTGAAAACTTTTCCGCGCTTGGAATCGAGAGCGGCCTTCTTGTGCTTGATGGTCGCCCACTTGGAGTGGCCTGACATGTGAAACCTCTAGGGGGGAACACCGGAAATCCCGCAACCTAACTAAAGAGGATAACAAAGCACGCGCCCGTAAGCCAGCGCTGAAGTTTAGCGAAACGGCTGCGTGATCGATTCGAAAGCAATTGCCCCGGGACCGTCTTTCACGACTGTCGCTCAGTGGCGCGTATACTTGCCGAAAACCGTCATTACCTGCAGGGCGTTGCCGTCGTGGCCGAAGAAGCCCCGCCCGCTAAGGCCGCCCGTGGCGGCCGGTGCCCACCAAAATACCCCCTTGCAGAGATCCCAGGGAGTTGCCTGCACAATCCGGTTCAATCCCTCGAGAAAATCTTTCTGCCCCGCGGGAGTCTCCGGGAGCGGCCCGGCCTCTTCGCGTACACTGCGGGTAACCAGCTATAAGCAGTCTCCACCACGATGATATCTTTTCGATACTCGTTGGCCATGAAGCTCAGGTTTTCTCGGAGATCGTTCAGGCTTCCGTGCCACCATGGGTAGTAAGACTGGCCTATCGCGTCATAGTTGACGCGATAGGAGTTGAGTTGATCGAAAAAGTATTTGGTCCTGACTCAACGGGCAAGCCACTGGTTCGACCAGTGAGACTCGAAGAGGTTTGACCGTTGCGGGACTAGAATCCTCTCCAAGCGGCTGGATGACCCCACAAGGAGAGCATTTAATGTCTGAAACTTATCAAAGCCATCCCCTTCGAAATGGGACTGCAAGTACCGCGTAGTATTCGCGTCCAAACGGCGCCGGGAAGCCATCTTCGATCGCTCGCTCCGGAAAATTCAGATACAAGACGGCTACGTCCCGCACCTTTTCGACAAACTGCGGGTCTTTGAAGAATTTGAAGTTCTCCACTCGATGCGGCTGCAATCCGAAAGCGCTCCAAATCCGCATGATCGCCGTCTGTGACCGGCCCGTTTTCTGAGCCATTAGCCGGGTGCTCCAGTGCGCGCCGTTGGCCGGCATGGACTCCAGCGTTTTCGTGACTGCCTCCTCGACTTGCGCGTCCGTTATGGACCGCGCAGCGCCCGGGCGCGGCTCGTCGAGCAAACCTTCCAGGCGTTCCACCCGAAATCGCTCCCGCCATTTGCAAACCGTCGCCCCCGTGATGCGCAGTCGCTTCGCACCTCGCCGTTGCTCAGTCCCTCACTGCAGCCGGGGACGATGCGGGCGCGCATTGCCACGGCTTGTGCGGACTTCGGCCGGCGCGC
>JBDTAT010000514.1:0-5834 GCA_039924505.1 Bryobacteraceae bacterium | reverse complement strand
GATCTCGCAATCGAGTTCGGCGCTTAACCTAACCGATCAAGGTTACTTTCGGTTACGCGTCCAGCCGTGGTGGAGTTTGCGTCCGGTCCGTCATCGCCAGCCGATATCGTCGCTAGGCAAGGATGCGAAAGTTCGGCTTGCCGACACCCTGCGCCGCGCCTTCGGCCGGCTGTTTTCGGGCGCGGCTTCGCTCGACCTCGATCAACTGCAGGTGGCGTCGCAATTCGGCGCCATACTGGTTGATCTGGTTGCGCGCCTCGCGACGCTCGAAGGGCGTAAGCGAAGGGTTTGCAAGGTCTCTCCACGCGACCCTCAGCAATTCCTTTAGCCCCTGTGTATTGCGGTCCAGAACCTCTAGCTCGGTCATCTTCGCTTCGCCTTCAAAGAAACCAGGCAGGTTCGCGAACATAGCTCTGATTCTGCCTTGTTTGAAATCTGATTGTTGCAAGCCCGCGCGACGGCCGCGAGGTCACGACAATGCGCTCCCCGAATCATCGAGCGCGAACGAACGGGAGCCATGGGAACGGGAGCCACGGGTAAGCCAACAGGCGAATCGCGGTGCGCGTCAGATCAAGGGCGCGGGCGCGGCGGAGGTCTTGGCATCTGCGGTCGGCGCGGACGTTTTCATGGACACCGGAAAACGGCTTCATGGTTTAGGAGTGGTGAAATACTTGCCGGGAAGAGGGCGCGCTAGCGGAACGCAAAGGCCGCGCCGACGGCGCCGGCGAATTCGCCCAGCTGTTGGACGTAGTGGCCGTTATACAGCGCCTGGTCCGTCAGATAGAAGGCGATGCAGCCGGCCGCGCAGGCGAGCAGGGCTTTCATCCCGCCAGAATGGCGAAAACAATTTAACGCCGGGAAAACAACAACGGCGGCAATTTAGATGCCGGCAAGCCGCGCAGCGAAAATAAACTACCTGTTTACGACAGCCCAGAGAAGCGATGGGCAAGGCGGATCCTTGCTAGTTGCTTTGATTTTTATAGAGAATTTCCGCTCACGAAAGAGCCGGCCAGGGGTATTTCGTTGGCTAGATTAGCAAGCCGTTAAACTCTGGACAGCACGGTATATTTTTTGGGCCAATCCATGATCGATGAAAAAGTCAAAATCAAATGTTCGAAGTGCTCGCAGTTTTTCCGTGAGCGGGCGCAGAAAATCCGCAACGGTTTCCAGACCAACTGCCAGCATTGCAATCGGATGATTACCTTCGACACCACATCGGAAGACAGAAATATCCGCCGTGCGCTGGTCAGCGCCAGGGAAGTGAGAATGCTGCTCGAAGCCCGGCCCAAGGTTGCCGCGGATCCGCCGGTTTGAACGATCGGCCGCGATAGCGGCGTCCCCCATTTTGCGCGCCGGGCGGCGCCTTGCGCTGCTCGAAGGTAGCGAATAGTCGGCGCCGATCGGGGTAATGGTTAACGCAATCGTTCAACAATGATCGTCGCTTGAGGCCTCCATCTTAGAATTTTATCGGTATTAGAGTCCCCGTCTGAACGAGCGGGGGCTCAAATGACGATCGAAATGATCGCGCTGGCAGGATTTGTGTTCGCGGCCGCCGCGCTGGCCGCGCTGGCCTACGAGCGTCGCATGGACGTTCTTTACGGCCCGTACATTGAGGGACGATCTGGACGGGCCGGTATTTCAATTGAGCGGTTTTGGACCGATGCATTCGGCCGCCGACTACTTCCGCTGGAGAGCAGGCATTTTCAGCCGCGTTGCCGTCATGATCGCGTGCTGACGTGAGCGCTGTCATGACGAGCGTCGAACATACCTTCACCCGCCAGCGGCCGCGATTCAAGTTCGTGTGCGAGAGATGTGGCAGTCTCTCGATCAAGGTTGCGGATCCCGTGACATCTCCCTTGACCACGCTCGTGGAATGCGCACGTTGCGGCGCCGTCCGGGGAACTTTGGGCGAACTGCACGAGTTGGCGCGGCAGAGTTCGGATCTGTTCGAATTCTGATATCCGCCATATCGTCAGAGTTTGGCGATCAGCCAACTGATCCCAATTTCCAATAGCCAGAGCCAGCCGCCCACCGCGGCGATGCCGGCAACAAGAACCACGATTTTGAAGAGCGGTCGGGACATGGCGCGGCGACCCCGAGAACCGATCGCCCATGGTAGCGGCAAATTTGAATCGTAAGTGAGCGAATGTTGCCGCGGATGAGCTGAACACCAGCTTGGACACCGTTGGTCGCGCGATATTCCGCATCTGGCGTTTGGAGTAACGAGGCCGCGGCGGCGGCTTCCGTCATTTCTCGCTGAGCGAAAGGGTTTCCCTGAGCTCGAATGTGCCCAGACGAAACTCGTCCTCGCCCTCGGCGGCAGTCGCCGTCGTGAAGAGCGTGAACGCGGCGTTCGGATACAGCTTCCAGACCGCCAGATCCTCGGCCGTGATCGTGAGCCATCCAAATTTGAACATGTATCGGCCCGGTTCGGCCACGCGTCCGACTTGCGCCCAGGTGATCTTGTTGAGGGTCAATTGAGGCGGCTTATATCGGCCCGGCTCATCCACCTTGTCGGGATCGTCGTCTGCTTCAGATCCGGTCATGCTCAGACTTCACGGCAACATGGCCCGGGTTGAGGCGTTTGACAAAGCGCGCCGGCGGATCAGGATTCGACAGTGAACCCGCCCGCGATCTTGTACGACTTGCATTCGATCCTCGCCCACTCGACGGCTTGCTTGTAGTTGCGGCACCTGAGCGATATTTCTCGGCCGCGGAAGACGACGATAACATCGCAGTCGGGAACGCCGCTGTGACGTCGTACCCGCACTTCGGCGGCCTGCTCGGCGATCATCGAAATCATCAGGGCCTCCACATTGTCGCTTGTGCGTTCGTCGTCTCGGCGGGGCCCGGGTTTCGCCGCTCCTGCACAACACGGTCCCCCCCTTTGGCAGACAATTATTTCGACGACGCGCTCCGGAGGGAGTCAATTGGAATTGAGAGCGGGTTCGGCCTTATGCACAATCAAAAGCGGGAAATACCAGCCGAATATTCAGGGCTGACTCTGGGCAGCGTGTTTTCGGTTCCAGCCCCGCAAACAGAGAAACGCCTGCGCGGCAACGATGCCGAATGCGCCACCCACTACCTTTTCGGTGGCGTCAAACAGTGTGCCATGACGGTCCGGTGTCAACGTCTGCAGATATTCGAGGCCGACGGCGGTAACAAAAACAACGATGCACACAAAAACGATGCGTCTGGGATAGGCGAGAGAAAACAGCGCCCCGAAAACCTCAAACGCGACGACATGCTCGAAAAGGCCATAAGTTCTCGCCTTCGGCCACATCAGAAGCGGCGCCAGTCTGTAATAGATCGAATAAGCGAATTCGACGTGGGTCAGCGTGGCGTAGGCGAATGTCGCAACACATGCCCAGGCTGCGCAGATGATGAGCTTCTGAGGCACCGGATCTCCTGGCGGGCGCTTCGGGGTATTTGGCAAGCTGAGATGATCTCGGCAACCAGCGGGATCCCGGCGCATCCGGGGGTCGGTGGCGTCCCGATCGAGCCTGACGCCTCCGGCATATATTCGATCCGGCCGAGACCGGAAGCTACTCAAACAAAAAGACCGCCGGAAGGCGACAGCCTCCGGGCGGTCTTTTTTGTCTGTCGGCCACTACTGCCTCAGGATGTGAAGCTTGTGGTCCGCCAACGGCGGTTGAATCCGGAAATCGTCGAGCTTCTTTCCGGACCCGAGTTGTGCGGTCAACCAGCGTGGCTGCTTGCCGCGGCCCGACCAGGTCTCCGCAGGTTCGGCGGGGTTTCGATATTTGGGAAACACCGGCGGGTAGGGGCGGCTCGCCTGGGTCATTCTCCTGATATTGGCCTGCAGGGTTCCAAGCTTGAGCCGCCTCAATCTCTGATCGAGGCGGGCTTTATCGGCCGATAATTTGCGCGCCAAAACCGAGGTGACCAGCTCGTGAAGGGACCAGAGTTCTTCTTCGGACATCGCTCCGAGATCATGACGTTCCATTTTTGCTAGCTCTCATGAATTGTCGTGGCGCCGGTCCGTCCATTGACGGTCTCGTTTGAGGGTAATTTTGGGCGCTTCCGGGTCGCTTCAATGGTCGAAGAAAGCCAAATCTGCGAGTCACGCCGCTGCCGCTCGGGGCCCCTGGCGCGGATCAGTTTTTTCAACCGGCGCGGAATTCAACTCAACCAGAGATTGAAGTTGGACAAAACCGATTCCACTGCGGGCGAGGCAAAAGAAAAAATGCCAGATAGCTAACTCGCGGACGAATTCGAGTTGGTCGACGCCCGGTTCGTGCCGGACCGGTTGGATTTTGCCGACCGCGTGGAAGGACAGCCAGCGGCTTCCTTGGCCGAAGCAACGATCACCCGTGGGGCATCGGCATAAGCGGGCTCGCCGCGCCCATTTACATACCACCGGCTTCTCAGGAAGAGACTTTCCACGAGAAAGGGAAAATTCGGAGGTGCGTGCCCGGCCGGCGGTTTGATTACACGGGCGGCAATTCCCGGAAACTTCAATCTGTAAATTTTTCCAACGCTTAACATAACTGGAACCCTGCCGGTTCCATCATTATCACCGGAAATACCGCAGGTAAATCCCATTATTTCCAATTAACTATAGCTTTCCACGGGTGTGGCAGCCGCCGCTGTGCAGCGGGGCGCGGTGACCGTCCCGGCCGGGTCAGCACGAATGGCGCCGTCCATCATAGCCCCGGTAGGTTCCGGAGGCCGCATCGTACGTCCGGTAGTGGGAGCAGTCGTCGGAACGCGTGGCGCGCTTGCGCGGTTCGTGGTCGGCGCGTTTTGGCACGGCTGCGGCTTCAACCGGCTTATTCGCCGGTTTGCTGATCTCCGGTGCCGCGTCTTGCGGCGGCGCCACGGCTTCCAATTGCCCGGCGGCGGGCTTCTCTTCCGCCACAGCGGGTTTCTGTTCGGCGGCGGCAGGTTTCTCGTCCGCCATGGTGGGCTTCCCTGCCCCAGCCGGGGGGTTCTGCTCCGCGGCCTTGCCGCGCTCCCGGTCGATGAACTCCTTGCATTGAATCGGGAAAACGATCTCTCCGGACGCGGTCAGCCCGATTGGCATGCAGCCGCCGGGCGGCACGTCTGCCTTCACGGCCGGTTCCGCTGGCGCGGGATTCGGGTTCACCGTTCCAGTGGTCTGGGCGAGCGCCGCGCCGCCCATCACCGTGAGGAGGACACAGCAACGCGCGGCAACGCGGCGGGGAAGTGCGTTCGGGAGAGCCGGTATACGCTTCATGCGATCTCTTTATCTTTGGCAGGCAGTCATAATCAACTGCCTTCGTCATGGGTCCGATCGAGCGAGGCGCGGAGTTCAGTGGTAACCCGGTTGCAATATTCGTTGAGCCGCTGGATTCTCTCCCGTTGCGTCCGGAGATCGTCCGCGCGCGCCGCAGCCGCGGTTCGATCGGACCCTTCGAGGGGCGACAGTTCATCCACAGACATCGATTTGAGATCACTCATGTTACTAACTCTCATGATTGTCGCGGCGCTGGTTCTTTCATTGACGGTGGGGTTTGAGGGCTAATTTTGGGCGCTTCCGGGCCGCTTCAATGGTCGAAGGAGGCCAAAATTGAGAGGCTCGGCCGCGCACAGCCCGCACAAAATCGGTTTCAGCTTTTCCCCGCCCGCATCCGCCGCATCTTGGATACGGCAGCTCTGGTTCCGTAGCCGACGATCACTCCGGCAACGAACCCGATTGCAAGCAGAATAAGGACGGCCTTGGGATCCATGCGCGAAAGCCACCGCACGTTGCGCCGCACTCGCCAGTTTACGCCGGTGCGGGGCGAAAGATAGTGGATTGACGTCGGGGGCAGGGAAGCGGCTGGAGTCGTTTACATTTCAATGTCGGG
>JBDTAT010000513.1:0-6548 GCA_039924505.1 Bryobacteraceae bacterium | reverse complement strand
GCACGGGGCCGTGGGTGTGTTGATCGAAAGCGAGCCTCTGCGGAAGCATCGCGGAGCATTCGATCCGCTGCCGCGAACCTCTGGCGGCGGCTCGCTGCGCGCCAACGCTCCGCGCCAGGCGATTGAGGATGATACCAGTATTCCGGTTTTCTCCGTCAGCGACAATACCGCGGCCAAGCTGCTCAAAGCAACTGGGAGAACGCCGCCGGAGATCGAAACCGCAATCGACCGAGACCTGAAGCCGGAGTCGGCGGCGCTGCCGGACGCCGAAGTCGAGATGCAAGCGGTTCCGGCGCACGTGCGGCGCGGCAAGTCCGCCAACGTCGTGGGGTTGCTCGAAGGGTCCGATCCGAAGCTGCGCGGCGAGACCATTATTCTTAGCGCGCACTACGACCACCTGGGCATTCAAAACGGCCGCGTCTATCCAGGTGCTAACGATAACGCTTCGGGAACCGTCGCGGTGATGGAATTGGCGCGATTGTTTGCCACTGGCCGCGTGCGGCCGAAGCGCAGCCTGCTCTTCGTGGTATTCGGGTCGGAGGAAGAGGGATTGTTGGGATCGTTCTACTACACCGCCCATCCGCTGCGTCCGTTGCAATCGACGCGTGCCGTTCTGAATCTGGACATGATTGCGCGCGATGAAGCGCACATTCCGCAGAGCCGCGGCGTGGTGGACATTCCTTCCAACACGTCGAACGAGATCAACTTGGTTGGCACATTTTACAGTCCCGGTCTGCGGACCGCGATTGTCGAAGCCAACCGGCGCACAGCTTTGGAACTGAGCACGAAATTCGATCGCGATCACGATCTGAATGTGCTCTACCGCTGCGATCATTTCCCGTTTCTGGTTCACGGCGTGCCGGCGGTGTGGTTCTTCGGCGGCTTTCATCCCGGCTACCACGAGCCGGTGGACACCATCGACAAGCTGAATTTTCCGAAGTTCGAGAAGGTGATCCGGCTGGCGTATTGGACCGCGCGCGAGCTGGCGGACGACGCAACCACGCCGCGATTCGTGGCAGCCGCCCGCGATTAGTTGCGCGCCCCGCTGAGCGGGAAGGTTGCAATCTGACCGGAGGGAATCGCCACCGGCGACTGTGGCTGCAAGCTCCAGAGCGATGGTTCCGGTTTGTAATCCCGGTCGAGAAAGAAGGCCTTGCCGACCGCGTCCAATTGACAGGTTCCGGCTATGGGCAACGGGCCGCGACCCGGCCGCACGACGATGCAGGCGAACCCAAGACCGGCAATGTCGGCCGCCTTCGTTCCAGGCGGAAGTTCCACCGTTGTCCGCACCCAGCCGCTTCGCTCAATGGCGTAGTCCTCGCGCCCCAGGTTGGACGAGCGCCAGCGTGCGTCGCCTTTCAAACGGACGAGCGCGGCAAAACCGGAGCCGGCGTTTTGCACCTTCGCCTCCAGGTATAAATAATTGCGGGGGTCGCTGATTTTGTGATCGTCCACCGTGCCAAACGGGCGCAGCTTATTTTCGCGCGGCAGCTCTTCCGCCATGATACGGTAGGCGAACGGATGCCGGTCGATGACCTCTTCACGGGAATGTCCGGTGAGATCGACCATTACGGGCGCGATCTGATAGCGGATGGCGGAAGGGCCGCCGTCGGAGACCATGTTGTTGTCGGTGCTCGGTATCAACATGGGGTGCGCACCGTCGCGTTGCCCGCGAAATTCGATTTCTTTGTGGCCGTCGGCTTGAATGGCCGCGCGCTCCACTTGGCCATTGCCGCCGAGCCATGCGCGGTAAACGTACTCAACGTCGGTGGTGCGGCCCCAGCGTGCCATTAGTGCGCGCGTCGACGTGCCGCCGTCTTCGTTTGAGAAGATAACGGTGTACTGCAGGATCGACTGCCCGTTTTCGGTGAGCCGCTCGGCGTAGACGATCAACGGGATGTCGGTGAACTTACCCACCGTGTTGCGCCGCGCGAATAATACCGGGGCGTTGGCCACTGCAATGTAATCCGGATCGGCGGGCCGCACCTCGCGGAAACGCGCGCCGTGTACGGAAAGCCCGCTTTGCGGAGCCGAGTAACCGGTGTTCTTCGCAATGGCGAGCGAGTGTTCGCCGGCCGGCACTTTTCCGAGAAATACCGGGTACGTGTGAGTTTCGGCTCCCGTCGATACCATCACGTTCTGGATGATTCTCCCATCGAGTGAGACATCCGCCAGCGCCGCTTCCCTGCCCTCCTGACTCCAGTTGGAACCGGGCGAGCTGAGATCGAGATCGGCGAGCATTTCGGCGGCGGCCGTCACTCGGAACGTCACGGCGTCCGCGGCGCGCAGCTGCGGAAGCAGGCATACCAGACAGACAACGAGCTTGGCGACCAGTTCCAACAGCCGCGCGGAGCGAACCGGCTTAGCGAGCACTTCATCCACCAGCGCCGCCTCCGGACGTCCCGTGAAATCGGCAGTGAACCCGGAGAGAATCATCAGCCGCGTCAACGGACGCGCGGCGCGAAACTCGCGGATCAGCGCCAGGCCGTCTTCACTTTTAGGAATTCGCAGATCCATGACCACCACCTCCGGTTGAAACCGCGTGAAACATTCGCGGGCCGATGCCGCGTCGAGAGCCGAAGCCACCGAATGGCCGGCGCGCTCCGCCAACAACCCGCGGATCTCCAGTTGATCCGCATCGTCGTCTATCAGCAGCACACGCGCCATCAGGAGAACGCAATCGCCGCGATCACAAGATCCGGCATCTGCTGGTTCCAATTCTCCGGAATGCTGTCAAACGGAAGACGAAACGCTTTCGCTTCCGAGGGCTTCAATCCGCCGATTCCCGCATTGACGATCGCCAGCCGTTCCCGCGCGATCACGCGCCCGGAGAAGTCGTGAAAGACGCAATTGACCTCCACCAGACGCACCGCCCGTCCGCCTGTGTTGGTGATATTGCCTTCAATCTCGTACACCATCTGCTTCATGAAGTTCTCGGTTGCCTTCACCCGCACATCGCTCAACTTCAGATGCGTAACGTATTGTCTGGCCTCGGCCGTCAGGGCCGGCGCCGGCGGCGCTGCAGGCGCGCCACGTTGCAGATACCAGAACGCCGCGCCGCCCAATAGCGCGACTACGCATGCTATCGCCGCCGGCAGGCCGATGGCCCGTCTGCGCGCTTGTATCTCAACGTCCACTGATCGTCATCTCCCGGATCAAAAGCGTCGGCGCGGCCGTGGAGCCGCGAAACTCCAGGTCGGAGCCGACCATCGCCACGTCCATCAGAATTTGTTGCAACGTGCCGGCGATGGTGACCTCCGATACAGGGTACGCCAATTCGCCGTTCTCAATCCAGAGGCCGGTCGCGCCCAGCGAATAGTCGCCAGTCACCACGTTCACGCCGGAACCAATCAGCTCCGTCACGTAAAAGCCATTATGCGCGGCTCGCAGAATGTCGTCGGTCGAATGCGGGCCGCGCTCCAGATAGAAATTCCCGTGACCGGTGCCGGCATTGCCGGACAGCCCCCGAGACGCGTTGCCGGTGGTTTTCAGATCCAGCTTGCGCGCCGTGTAGGTGTTCAGCAGGTAGCTTTTTAGGACGCCTCGCTCGATGACCACAGTGCGCCGCGACGCGACACCCTCGTCGTCAAATGGCGAGGTGCCGAACAAACCGGGCAAGGTGCCGTCGTCGATGACGGTGAAATTTTCCGGCGCCACGCGCTCGCCGAGCTTGCCCGCCAGGAATGACGCGCGGCGGTACACGGCGTCACCGGAGACGGCGTGAAAAATCTCACTCAGAAGCGACCGCGCCGTGCGCGGCTCGAACACCACCGGGGCCTTCTGCGTGGAGACTTTTCGTGGAGCCAGGCGGCGCAGCACGCGCTCGCCGGCCAGGCGGCCAACTTGTTCCGGCGGTTCCAGCGCCGCGCTGCTACGAGAGGAGGAACTCCACCAATCGCGTTCCATCGATTCGCCTTGACGCGCGACGGGCACCGCGGTCAGGGAACAACTCGAACTGCGGTACGAGCCGGCGAAGCCGTGCGAATTCGCGAACGCGCGTGTTCCGAGATAGGAATCGAACGATCCTCCCTCGGAATTATTGATTCGTGAATCGACTGCCAGCGCGGCGCTTTCGGCCTCGCGCGCCATCTCGATTTTCCGTTGCGCTCGAAGCCCAGCAACATCGTCGAAGTATAACTTGAGGTCGCCATTCACCTGGCCAAACTCGCCTGGATCGGGCAAGCCGGCGAACGGGTCTTCGGAGGTTACGCGTGCCAGCGCCAGCGCCGATTCGACCATTAAATCCAAGCCTTCGCGCGATAAATCCGAAGTGTAGGACGAGCCCGCGCAGCGTCCCATCAGCACGCGGACACCGGCGCCGCGGGACCCGGCCTCCTTCAGGTTTTCCACCTCGCCCAGGCGCACCACTACGGAAAATTCATTGCCTTCCGCGATGGTGGCTTCCGCTCCAGTGGCGCCGCCGATGACGGCGCGGCGCACAATATCGGCAGCCAGCTCTTCCAGATTTCCATTCGAGCCCTGGCTCATGCGGACGTTCCACCAACAGTCATGCGATCGATCTTTATGGTTGGAATGCCGACGCCGACCGGCACGGACTGGCCTTCCTTGCCGCAGATGCCGACGCCTTCGTCCAGCTTCAGGTCGTGCCCTACCATGCTCACCGAGCGGAGCGCCTCCGGCCCGTTGCCGATCAGCGTCGCGCCGCGCACCGGCCGCGTGATGTGCCCGTCCTCAATCAGGTAACTTTCCGAAGCGCTGAAGACGAAATTGCCGCTGGTGATATCCACCTGCCCGCCGCCGAATGTGGCGCAGTACAAGCCGCGCGGCACGGAGCGGATGATATCCTCCGGCTCACTCTCTCCGGGCATCAGGAAGGTGTTCGTCATGCGGGGCATCGGCACATGCTGATAGCTTTCGCGCCGGCCATTGCCGGTGATGGGCGTGCGCAACAGGCGGCTGGAAAGCCGGTCCTGCAAGTAGCCGCGCAGCACGCCGTTTTCAATCAGCACATTCCGCTGGGTGGGATTTCCCTCATCGTCGACGTTCAACGATCCGCGTCGGCTTTGAATTGTCCCATCGTCGACAACTGTGCATAACGAGCTGGCGACTTGCTGACCCATGCGCCCGCTGAAAGCGGAGACGCCCTTGCGGTTGAAGTCGGCCTCAAGGCCATGGCCAACCGCTTCGTGCAGCAATATTCCGGGCCATCCCGGCCCCAGCACCACCGTCATTTCGCCGGCCGGCGCCTCCGCCGCATCCAATTGAACGATCGCTTGCCGCACGGCTTCGCGCGCAAAATATTCCGGTGTTTTCTCGTTGAGAAAGAACTGAAGCGGAACGCGCCCTCCGCCGCCATGGTAGCCGCGTTGCGGGATGCCCTCATTCTGCCGGACCAGCGCCAGCACACTCATCCGCGCCATCGGTTGCGCGTCGAAGCTGATGGCGCCATCGGTCGACGCCACAAGAACGTGACGAAGGCTATCGAGATACGAAGCCTGCACCTGGAACACGCGCGAATCCGCGGCACGGGCAGCGCGATCGGCGCGCATCACTAGATCGATCCGGTCCGCCAACCCGGGATTCGGGGTCGCGATCGGATAGAGGTCGCGCCGTTCCGCTTCGGTGAAACCGGCTTTGTCCACCTTAGCCGGGCCGGCCGCGATGCAGGCGGCCACGCCCGCCGCTTTGCGGATCTTCTCCGGAGACAGATCGTCGGTGTAGGCGTAACCGGTCCGCTCACCGGCGATAACGCGTACGCCAACACCCAGTGAGACGCCTTGCGTCGCGCTTTTTATTATGGACTCGTCCACGCTGATGGAACTGGTGGACAGGTGTTCAAAATAGAGGTCGGCATAATCGCCACCCGAGGAGAGCGCCTCACCGAGGTAGCTATCCAGATCGCTTTCCGTCAGGCCAAAGCGTTGCGCAAAATAGCATTCGGAGAGTGGCATCTACTCTCAGGGTACCAGGATGCCGCGCGAGGGCTGCCGGCGCGCCCAGGCGCAATTGGGAGATTATTTGCGGCGGGCGGCACTATCCTCTAGACGGAGTATGAAAGACCCGCTCGTCGCGCCCTTGGCCGCCTTCGCCTGCGGAATTCTGCTCTCGCATTTCGCCGGCTTCACCACTCGCGAAACCCTGCTCGCCCTGGCGGCTTTTTGCGCGCTGGCAACCGTTAGCCACTGGCGTAAAGCCCGCCGGCTGACGTTGCTCTGCGGAGCGCTGGCGATCTTCGCTACCGGCATTCTCGACGATGCGATGCACCGGCCGGGTCCGCCGCCTGAACTCGACGCAAGCTCGCAAGAAATCGTGATTCTCGATGGCTGCGTCGTCGAGCCGTTTTCCCTTTACGAAAATCGCGAGCAATTCACTCTGGCGCTCGACCCCGGCGCGCGCGCCCGCGTCAGCCTGAATCTACGCGACGGAGAGCAGGCGCCGGCGCTGCGTTATGGACAACGGGTCGAGATTGAAGCCCGCGTGCGGCATCCGCGCAATTTCAATAACCCTGGATCGTTCGACTATGTGACCTATCTTGCCCGGCAGAGCGTCTACTGGACCGCATCTGTCCCGCACGGCGGCAAAATCCA
>JBDTAT010000512.1:0-3319 GCA_039924505.1 Bryobacteraceae bacterium | reverse complement strand
AGCCGTGTGCCGGAAAACGGCACGCACGGTTTGATAGGGGGGCATGGAAACGGGGCGGTGGAATGAGCCGCTCCCGCGCCATGCCCTACCAACGAAAGAAATTCGACCGGCCGGTCAACCTTTCCGTTTAGTTGGTGTTTCCGAGCTTTTCCAGGTAGTAGGGCCTGGGGAAGCGAGGAAGCGAGTAGCAGACATTCCGGCAACGGGCCGTTTCTTGGCGGGGGCGGCCCGCGAATCCGGAATCAAGTGAAAACCCAATCGCCCCGGCGAACAAATCTCCACACCCTGTCACGGCGGCTCACCTAAAAAGTGGGTCGCCGGGCAGTCTTGTTGAGGCACACGTGTGTCAACTCTTGGCCAGCGCCAGGAAGGCAAAGATTCCAAGCGCGATCACCGCACCGTGCGCCAGCGTGGTTCCGGCGCCGCTGTTCGTATCGAATTCCGGATTGTTTTGATACGGCGCGCGCAACTGCGCGAGCTCCCGCAGAATCGCGAACACGTTATGCAGCGTGCGCGCGAGTCTTCCAGCGGCTATTACCATTCCCAGCGCAATGACGCCGCCGAGAATGGAGATTAGCAGGAACGCGATCAGCCAGTTCAACGGTCCCATCAATGTCCCGACCGCGGCCATCAGCTTCACATCGCCACCGCCCATCGCACGCAACAAAAACAGCGGAATATACACGGCCAGAGCGACTCCCATGCCGCCCGCCGCGAATCCCAATCCGCTCCATCCACTCAACCACGTGTTGACCGCCAGACCCGCAATCGCGCCGCTGACTGTCAGCCAGTTCGGAATGCGCCGCCGGACCAAATCCCAAAGCGCGGCGGTCAGAACCAGGATCACGAGCGCAATTTGGACGGGCGCGGCAGGCAGAGTCATGAAGGAGGATTGCGTCCAGTGTAACGAAATGATGCGCCGCCTGCCGCCAAACGAAATTTCGCGCGAAGTCCGCGCTCCCACCCGCCAGACTACAATGGGATTTTCCCATGCGCATCGCTCTGGCGCAAATCAACTCGACGGTGGGAGATCTGTCTGGCAACGCGGACAGAATGATTCACTTCGCTCATCGCGCAGCCGAACGGCCGGCCGACTTGGTGGTGTTCCCCGAGCTGTCTCTCACCGGCTATCCCCCGCGCGATTTGGTCGAGAAGCCGAGCTTTCTGGAGCGCACCGCCGCCGAATTGCAACGTCTCGCCGCCGAGACCGCCGGGCTTTCTCTCAGTTTGATTTGCGGTTACGTCGCGCCCGCATCCATCTCCACCGGAAAGCGAGTGTTCAACAGCGCCGCCGTGATAGAGCGCGGCAAAATCGTTTTCCGGCAGAATAAAATGCTGCTGCCGACCTACGACGTCTTCGACGAAGCGCGCTATTTTCAACCGGCCGAACGGGAGTTGCCATTTGTGTTGCGCGGAACGCCCGCCGCGCTGACCATCTGCGAAGACGCCTGGAACGACAAGCAATTCTGGGAACGCCGTCTGTACCAGCGCGATCCGGTGGAGGAATTGGCGCAATCCGGCGCGCGGCTTCTGATCAGCATCAACGCCTCGCCCTATCACATGGGCAAGCGCGCGCTGCGCCGCGGCATATTTCAAGCCGCCGCCCGCCGTTACGGAATTCCCGTCGTCTACGTGAATCAGGTGGGCGGAAACGATCAGCTTGTATTCGATGGATCGAGTTTCGCCATGAACGCCGCCGGTGACGTGATTGCCTCCGCTCCTTCCTTCGAGGAAAGCCTCGTGATAGTGGATACCGAATCCGGTGCGGGTGGCTGCCATGAAAATTACGCGGACGAATGCGAAGCGGTCTATCAGGCGCTGGTCCTCGGCACGCGCGATTATATTCGCAAGTGCGGTTTCTCGCGCGTTCTGCTCGGAGTAAGCGGCGGCATCGATTCGTCGCTCACCGCGGCCATTGCGGTGGACGCCGTAGGCGCCGGAAACGTCGTCGGAGTCGCCATGCCCGGGCCGTTCTCCTCCGGTCACAGCTTGCGCGACGCCCGCGCGCTCGCGGAAAATCTCGGCATTAGATTTGAAATTGCGCCGATCTCGGACGCGTATGACACGATGCGGAACACGCTTGGGCCTTTATTTCATGGCGCGCCGCCCGACGTCACCGAAGAGAATCTGCAAGCGCGCCTCCGCGGCGTCACGCTGATGGCGTTGTCGAATAAGTGGGGCGCGCTGGTGCTCACTACCGGTAATAAGAGCGAGTTGGCCGTCGGCTACTGCACGCTCTACGGCGACATGTGCGGCGGCCTGGCGGTTATCAGCGATCTTCCCAAATCGCTGGTCTACACTTTGTCGCGCGTTGCCAACCGCCGCCATCCCGGCGCGATTCCGGAATCGGTGTTCGCGAAGCCGCCTTCGGCCGAGCTGCGCCCCGATCAGAAAGACACCGACTCGCTTCCCGCTTACGAAGTTCTCGACCAGATTCTGAAAGCGTATATAGAGGACAACCACCGGCCGAGCGAAATCGCCGAAGACTTGAACCTCCCGCTTACGCTGGTGCGCGATATCGTTAACAAGGTCGACCGCAACGAATACAAGCGCCAGCAAGCCGCGCCGGGCCTGAAAGTCACCTCGAAAGCCTTCGGCATGGGGCGCCGCTTTCCGGTTGCCCAAGGATTTTTTGAATGAAATTCCCATACGTCCGTATTTTTCCGCTGGTCGCTTTCATCGCCGTTGCCGTTACCGCCGCGCTGTTATCGTCGCAGCCCGCGGCGCGCGAACAGGTCGGCCCGCGACCGGACGGCAGCTTTCTATTGAATAGCGGCTGGAGTCTCCGCCCCGCCGGCAAACAGGTTGCGCTCGACACGTTTCCCATGTCGTCCGCGTTGTCGAAAGATGGCAAGTATCTGGTCGTGATGAACGCGGGGTACATGCCGCCGTCGTTGAGCGTTCTGGATGTCGCGTCGGAAAAGGAGATCGCGCGCGTGCCGGTCCCGGACGCTTGGCTCGGCCTCGCGTTTTCGCCCGACGGGCAACGTCTCTATGTAGGCGGCGGTTCGCGCGCGGCCGTGTTTGAGTTCGCATTCTCCGATGGCAAGCTCACGCCGAGCCGCGAGTTTCCCGTTGTGCCATCCGCTTCGCGCACGTACCGCGACTTCATTGGCGACGTAGCTCTAACGCCCGATGGCCGCCTGCTCTACGCCGCCGATCTCTATCACGATGCTATCGTCGTCATCAATCCGATCTCCGGCCGCGTCATCGAGCATTACAAAACCGGCCGCCGCCCTTACCGTATTCTTTTTCCGTCCGATGGCAAATCATTCTACGTGTCGAGTTGGGCCGATGGAACGGTCTACCATCATCAGAC
>JBDTAT010000511.1:0-5036 GCA_039924505.1 Bryobacteraceae bacterium | reverse complement strand
TATACGTCGCCGACGCAAATCAACGCGATTGTCCCGTTTGAAATCAGCGGGCGGACGCAGACCAGCGTGGTCGTCTCCTTCAACGGAGTACTATCGACGCCGATTGTGGCGCAAGTGGCGAACACGGCGCCCGGCGTGTTTACCGCATCTACGACCGGCAGCGGGCAGGGCAGTATTCTGAATCAGAACTACCAGCCGAACAGCGCGTCGCAGCCGGCCGCGAAAGGATCGGTGGTTCAGATCTTCGCGACGGGAGGCGGCGTGACGAATCCGGCGGGTGCGACGGGCGGAGTGGCGCCTAGCAGCACGCTGGAACCGCTGGTGGCAGCTTCGGTGACGGTGATTATCGGCGGACAGCCGGCGACTGTGGAGTTTGCCGGATCGGCGCCGGGGTTGGTTGAGGGCGTGCTGCAGATTAACGCCGTTGTTCCGGCGGACGCGGCGTCGGGTAGCGCGGCGCCGGTGGTGATTACCGTGAACGGGGCGGTCAGCTCGTCGGCGGTGACGCTGGCGATACAGTAAAACCGCTGCGGTAACGCGCGTTAGAGATGGCGCACTGTCTGTTCCAGGCGGTGCGCCATTTCCTTGTAGTCTTCACCCTGGAAGTGCAGCGGCGCGCCGAAGCGGACCCGGACGCGGCCCGGGTGAGCCATGCGGGCGTCGCGATTTAGAACGCGTTCCAGGCCATCGATGCGAACCGGGACGACGGGGACGGCGAGGCGCGCGGCCATCATGCCGACGCCGGGCTGGAACGGAAGAATCTCGCCGGAATGTGTGCGGTCGCCTTCCGGAAAAATCAATACGCACCAGCCATCGCTCAAAAGTTCGCCCGAGTAACGCAATGCCTGGCCGGCTCCGCCTTCGCGCTGCGGCAGCGGAAACGCGTTGAAAAACAGTGTGGCGAGATAGTAGGCGAGGCTGTTCGAGAGCCAGCGGCGGCGTCCGTGGCGGTGGGGGAAGAAGTGCGCCGCGAAAAACTCCTTGGACATGGCCGGCGCCACTCGCCGCCGCCACTGGCGCGGGAGCGCGGCGAGAATCACGGGGACATCGAGAAAGCTTTGGTGGTTGGACGCGAAGATGACTGGCGGCTGAACAGCCCCGAGATTTTCGCGGCCGCTAACGCCGATCCAAGCGAAGCCGCGGGTTAGCGGCAGCAGGAACGCGGGCAGCGCAACGCCGCGCACCAGCCGCGCCAGCCAGCGCCGGTTCCAACGCGGAAATGGGACAGTCTGGTCGTAGTTTTGCGGCCGGGCGGATGCAGTGTGCGCGATTCCGGCCAAGTCGGCGACCGTGCGGGCCTCGGTGAAGCGGGCCTCGTCGAGATCGAGGGCCATCATGACCTCGATACGCTCGAGAGAGGAGAGGCCCAGTTCATCGAGCGTGGTCTCGGGCGTCAGGGTGCGGCCGCCGGTGAAGCGGGAGAGCGCCGATTGCCAGGCCGGCGCTTGCGGCGATGGGACGATGGGCGCGGCGCCGCCTTGCTCCACCCAGCGCCAGATTTCGGCGCGCTTCAGCTTGCGCGTGCCTTCCGTGCGCGGCAACTCGGGCGTGGGCCAGATGGAAACGCCGCGAATTTTCTGCGCATCTTCCAAAAGCGCATTCGCCCGGCGAACGATATCGTCAGCTTCGGCGCCGGGTTCGAGAAGGAGCACGGCGTGGACGCGATCGCGGCCGACGACGGCGCTGTCGCGGACACCGGGAATGCCGGCCAGCACGCGCTCGACGTCGTCGGGAAACACATTTAGCCCTTCCGGCGTGACGATCATTTCTTTTTTGCGGCCACGGATGATGAGGCGGCCTTCGTCGTCGAACGACCCGATATCGCCGGTGTGAAACCAGTTCGCGCCGCCGCCGGCAGCGGCTTCAAAGGCGGAAGAATCGGGGGCGTTAAAGTAGCCGGTAGTGACATTGTCGCCGCGCACGAGAATTTCGCCGTCGTCAGCGAATTTTACTTCGACGCCGGCGATGGGCTTTCCGACGGTGCCTTTGCGCGTATGGAACGGGTGGTTCAGAGTGACGATAGGAGCGGTTTCAGTGAGCCCGTAGCCTTGGATAACCAGAAAGCCGAGCCGTGACCAGAATTCTTCGAGTTCGGGGGCGAGGGGAGCGGCACCGACGATGAAGCTCCAGAATTTCCAACCGAGCAGACGGTGAACTCTCCGGTAGCGCCACCAGTGCGCCAGCCAATGGGATCCGCCGGGCGGAGCAATGGCGGATTCCGGGCAAAGGCGGAGGATGTGATCGCGGAGCACTTCGAGAATTTTCGGCACGGAGACGAGCACGGAGATGCGGCGGGAATGAATCTGGCGCACGATTTCGGCGGGGTTGTAGCCGTGCATGAACACGACGACGCCGGGCAGCATGGGCGGAATGAACGTCGCCATGGCCTGGCCGAACAGATGGCTGAGCGGCAGCAGATTCAGAAAGCGCACCGGGAAGAAGGGGCGGCCCCAGCGGCGGTATTTGCGGACTTCGCGCTCGACGGGGACGATGTTGGCGAGGATGTTGCGGTGGGTGATGAGTACGCCCTTCGGGTCGGCAGTGGCCCCGGAGGTGAAGATGATTTCGGCGACGTCGTCGCGATGCGCGGTGGCCGGAGGCAAGGGCGCGGAGGCGGTCCAGTCCAACTCAGACAAGCGCCATGTCGCGATGCCGTGATTTTCAGGTGGCACTTGGACTTCTTCACCGATCAGCAGGAGGCGCGCGCCGACGATGAGGCGAATACGGTCGAGAAATTCGCTCGAGGAGCGGTAGTCGATGGGGACGAGGACGCAGCCGGCGGCAAGGCAACCCCACTGCGCGGCGATCCATTCCGGACGACTTTCACTCCACAGCAGGACTTTCGCGCCGCTCGAGAAACCCGCCGCGCGCAAGCATCCGGCGAACGCCGAAGCGGCGCGTGCGACGTCGCAGTACCGGTAGCTCCAGCTTCGGAAACCGTTGTCGTAAACCAGAAACTCTTCGGGGCGTCCGGCGAAATCGGCGAAGAAGTCGAGGAGGGTCTCGCGTTGCATGGGTGCTAACTTCGATGGTCGCATTTCAACGCGGTCTACAATTGTGAGAGCGCGACGCGGTCCTTGCGGGCCTTCCCGCAAAGCAGCTAGACTACTCACCAGGGAGAAAGCAGTCTGTTTCAAATCTCAGAACGACCGGGCCGCGCCATCCGGCCATGAGGCGGATTGTGATCCTCGGCTCGGCAGGCAGCGGCAAGTCGATGTTGGCGCGGCGCCAGGGCGAGCGCTTGAGCCTACCCGTCGTCCATCTGGACGCCCTGTATTGGGAACCGGGTTGGAAGGCGCTCGCGATCGAGACATTCCGATCGCGGCTCATTGCGGCGATTTCCGGCGATGCGTGGATAACGGACGGCAATTATGCGGTCCACACCTTCGACTTGCGCATGCCTCGCGCCGACTTAGTGATTTGGGTAGAGCGGCCGCTCTTGCACTGCCTCTGGCGGGTTTTCAGGCGCGCGATCGGGAGCCATTTCAGCGCGGATGAAGATCTGGCGAATGGTTGCAAGGAACGGATCGACCGAAGATTTTTGCGCCGGCTGCGGTTCATCGCCAGTTTCAACCGCGTGAACCGCCCGCGCATCCACGCGGCGCGAATGGCTCACGGACCGAATGTGCCCGTGATCGTGCTGCGCGGCGATCCCGGGACCTCCGCGTTTCTGGCGTCTTGTGGGCGGCGCTGCTTATAGACCGGTGCGCGGATTGCGCGGCGCGATGATTTGCGGTATTCGTAGAAGCTAGAATTTAGAGGAGGAGAATTCATATGAAGAAACTCGCAGTGCTTGTTGCGGCGTTTGCAGCCGTGCTGCCGTTGACGGCGCAGGATCAGGCGTACAAGGACGAGGCGATCAAGCACTGGAACACGTCGAAAGACCTTACGCTGGCGGTTGCCGAGGCGATGCCGGCCGGCGATTACGGCTTCAAACCGAACGCGGCGGAGATGAGCTTTGGCCAACTGATGGACCACATCGCGATGGCCAACGCGAATTACGTTTCGCGCGCGGCGGGCGCGAAGTCGCCGATGACCAAGACGGAACAATTCGATAAAGCAACGGCAATGAAGCGGCTGACGGAATCGTTCGACTATTGCATCAAGACAATCGAAGCTATGACGCCGGAACAGTGGAATGAGAAAAGAGGCGCCGCCGGACACGAAATGTCGGGCCGGGAACTGGTCTGGGGCGGGTTCACGCACACGGCGCATCATCGCGGGCAGGCGGAAGTTTACTTGCGCGTGAAGGGGATCACGCCGCCGGTGTACAAGTTTTAGGCGGGTTCACAATCAAGCGTCCGCGGATAATTTCTCCGCCATGAACCGCAAACCGCGGACGCCGTGAAAGGTGTGAACGCCCGGGAAGATTTCCTGCCCGGCTTCGTGGCCTGCGCCGAAGGCTGTGTAAATATTTTTGACCCGGGCGAAGCTTTCGCGGCTGGCGGCGAGCGGGAAAATGGGGTCGCGATCGCCGGATTCGGCGAAAAAGGGGCGCGGCGCGATGAGGCCGGCGACATCGTACATCTCCGCCCACCGCAGGATGCCGGGGACGTAGTTGTCGATGCAGTGCGAGATGCTCATAATGCTATCGCGGAAGGTATTGAGCGAGCAGCTCATCATGGAAACCCGGATGCGGGGATCGAGCGCGGCGGCGAACAGTGTACACGTGCCGCCACCGGAAATCCCCAGGCAGCCGACGCGCGCGGCATCGAGTTCCGGGCGCGCGCCGATCCAGTCGACGGTGCGCATGACATCGTAGACGCGCCAGCCGATCATGGTTTCTCCCATTAGCAGAGCGGCGCCGGCCGAGGGCTGGCACGCCGAGACTTCGAGCCCTTTCTTGCGCGTGGCGGGATCGCGGCGGCAGCCGAAGGCCATCATTTCGATAGCGACGGCGGCGAGGCCGTGCTCCACTACTTGTTGCGCGAAGTCGTGCTGGTAACCATCGCGATCGGTGCGGTCGCGCCCGTACTTGTCTATGCCGACGATGTCGTCAACGCCACGGCCGTGTCCGGGCAGGCAGATGACCGGCG
>JBDTAT010000510.1:0-2536 GCA_039924505.1 Bryobacteraceae bacterium | reverse complement strand
CAAAGCCGGAGCCATACAGCGTGACGAACTCGCCGGGCGACACTGGATTCCCAGCGGGCGCGAAACTCGCTGCGTTAAAAATGCCCTGCGGATTCAGGAAGACGCCAGTCCCGGACTGCGCCGGCATCCGGATGCCAAAATAAATTTCATACGCGGCCGAATCGCCGGGCTGGACGCCGCTGCCAACAAACGCATTGCCGGTCGCCGCCAGCGCCACGTCCGCGCCCAGCGCCGTGCCCGAGCCATCCGGCGTAAGGTTATAGTTGTGGACCGGCGTAAAATCCTCCACCGCCGCGCCCAACACCAGACGCCGGTACCACACCACGCTGCCGGCTCCGGTGGAGTTGGCCGACCCGCTGAACGCCTCGAAGCCATTTGAGTCCATTCGCAACCCAGCGCCCCAGTAGAAACCAGTCCAACTCGCATTGGTCGCATTATTGGCGTAGGCCTTCACGCCGATCATCAGCCCGTGCCCGCCGCTGGCGAGCGAGCCGCCGATAAACATGCTCCCATCCTGCGACACGTAGATGCTCTTTGCGCCGCCCACAAGCTGGCTGGTCACATCGCCGCTCGATGGAATGGGAAACGTAATCGTTCCGCTGCCATCTCCCGAGACGGCATACGTGACGCCGGTGACAATCTGGCTGGTTACCTTGCTATTCAAATTCAGCGCGTCGCCGGTGACGTTCGGACTGCCGAAGTTGCCATTTCCATCCGACGCCATGGGAAAGAACGCATCCCGCGCCAAGCCGGAGGTAGCGTTCGGAAATTCCAGAATGGAGACATAATAGGTTCCCGACAACGACTTGGCGGACATCGTCTGCGCGGAGGCGGGAATCGCCACCAACAAATCGAACAGCGTCGTTCCGCTCTCCGTGCTGGACCCGATCAACCCTTGCGCACCGAGGCGGGCGTTGATCGTCACGCCGCTTTTTTGCGGATTCGTCAACGTAACAAAGCCGCCGGGCTTCACGGTGTAGGAGCCACTACCGGCGAGCGGGGCCGCCGCCGTTGTGCCGGCAATCTGCTGCGCGGTGAACGTGAATCCGCCATTCCCATCGAACGTCAGCGTTCCCGAAGCGCTGCGCGCGTCTGTCAAGCTACCCGAGCCACTGGTTGCAAACAGCACGTGCCGGAAAAAATACTTGCCCGTGAGCGATGAATTGCTCGAAACCTGTCCGCGCGCCACCGGAATCGCCAGGATCAAGGCCATCCCCGCCAGCGCCGCCCAATTCGTTCGTGTGTTCATGCGCTCCATTGTAGCCATGCTTTTATCGGCGTTTCATCAGAGCACCTTTAGTGACGCACGACTGCTGACAGGTTAAACACGCGTAAACGAGCGGAGACTCTCACAGCCAAAAGAGTGAGTAAGCTGAAACGACAGGGCGGGAAATAGGATGGTGCCGGAGGTGGGACTTGAACCCACACGCACAGTGAAGTGCGCCGGATTTTGAGTCCGGTTCGTCTGCCAATTCCGACACTCCGGCACGGTTGGCTCTTTTATTCTAGCCGATCTCAAACCAACGTCACGAACGGCGGCTTGACCCGCGTAGACCAGCCGCGCCGGCGGTGACCAGCGGCTCGACTTCGCGCCAGATCGCAGCGGCTACTGCTTCCGGAGAATTGTCGCCTTCGATCAAATGCACGCGCCGCGGTTCGTCCTGGGCAAGCTGGAGGTACGCCTCTCGAACCTTCCGGTGAAACTCCGCCGGATGCTCGTCGATGCGTGTCTCCACGCCCGGCTGTTTGCGATTGCGGGCGCGGGCGCGCGCCAGCCCGATTTCCAGATCGATATCGACGCACAGCGTGAGGTCGGGGACCAAGCCGCGGCAAGCGATGCGATCCACTTCCAGCACCATCTCGCTCCCCAATCCGCGCGCCGCTCCTTGAAAGGCGAGAGTGGAATCGGTGAACCGGTCCGAGAGCACAATCCTGCCCTCGGCGAGCGCCGGCAGAATCCATTCGTCGACGTTCTGCGCGCGGCAGGCGAACATCAGCAGCAGCTCGGCCGTTGCGGACAGTTCCTGGTTCGCGCTATCGAGCAAAATGCGGCGGATCTGCTTGCCGATGGCCGTGCCGCCCGGCTCCGCGGTTTCCAGCACGTCGAAGCCTTCCTCGCGAAGCCGCGCCGCCAACAGCCGCAACTGCGTGGATTTGCCGCTGCCCTCGGTCCCCTCGAACGTCAGGAAGAGGCCTCTAGTCGTAGACATAGTGGAGGACGGTTTTCAAATCTTCCCAGGATTCGCGCTTGGCGTTCTGGTTGTACGGACGCAGCAGGTAGGACGGGTGATAGGTGACCATCAGCGGAATGCCGCGCCATTTGTGCCATCGCCCGCGCAGGCGCGTAACGCCGTCCTTGGTGGCCAGCAATGCTTTCGCGGCGGTGGAGCCCAGCGCGCAAATGGCCTTCGGTTGGATCGCCATCAACTGGCGGCACAAAAACTGGCCGCAGATCTCCATTTCATCGGGAAGCGGCGTTCGATTTTCCGGCGGCCGGCATTTCACCACGTTGCAGATATAAACATCGGCGCGCGTC